>CADBPM010000082.1 GCA_902796595.1 uncultured Lachnospiraceae bacterium
CTGTTTTTTGTAGGTTCAAAATCCACCTTACTGCTACTATATTTTGAACTGATATCATCCCGAAACCCAACATCAACCATTACAAGTTCCAAACCTTGAAAGCCATTTTTCACTAAATACCTATTCCACAATTCGAACATTTTATCTCGAATTATCAAAGGTATATTTTGCGGATCAAAAATAAGTAAGACCGGCTTATCATCAATCTTTATGTATTTCTCATTCTTAAAGAACTTAAGTAAATACTTAATATGGTCTATCCAATCCTTTTCCCCGCAATAAACTTGATTCATTAATATTTCTTTATCTCCACCTCCGCCATTCCATGTTCGCGTCCATGTTTCATTTGCCCAGCAAAAACAAAATGGTAAAGTTATATCAAGATTCAATAAGGCATCCACTGGTTTATTAAGAATTTGACGATAATTTCCAAACCAATAATGATAAAAACAAAAACCATAAATTCCATATTTTCTTGCCATATTCATATGACTGATTATTTTTGTTCCATCAAGCAAATCATAATAATCATTATTGATTGGAATTCTCGGCTGATTATGTCCTTTATATATAGGTTTTGCTTTCCTTACATTTGTCCATTCCGTATATCCCTCGCCCCAAAATTCATTATTTTCCTTTGTCTCATGAAATTGCGGAAGATAATAAACTATAATTTTAACATCATCTTTTTTCATACAAACTGTCCCTTACAAACTCATCAACAGAAATTATTTTTTCTTTATCTATTTTAAGGCTATTGCTTATATAGTCATATGGATCATAAGCTGTCATAACTATCAAATCCAAATCATTAAGATTATTATCAGGCTTTCTCATTTCAATACCATTAATTTCAAATCTTTTATCAGCCCTGTCTATAAAGCATTTTACCTTCATTCTATCCTTATCAAGATTTTCATAAAGGACCTGACCAATTTCTCCTGCTCCATATATCCCAATATTACTGACTTTATCATATTTCTTACAATCACCAATCACAACTTTCGAATTTTTACATTCGATAATTTTCAGTAAAACCTTGACCTTTGCCTTTTCCCGATCAAAATCCTTTTTTTGAGATGGTAATTTTTTCAAAAAATACGCCAGCAGTATTAATACTAATAATACTCCCAGAGCAAAACCTATTACCCCCCCCTAAAAAAATTACAAGTATATTCATTAATCAATACCTTCTTAAAAATTATTATCGCTCAATTCCAAAATCAACTCTTGAGTTTTTTCCCATCCTAAACATCCGTCTGTAATAGACTTTCCGTAAACTCCTGAGCCTGGCAGCTGATTTCCATCCTCTATATAGCTTTCTATCATCAAACCTTTAACAAGCCTATTTATATCCTTATACACTTTACAGATATTACATACTTCTTTCGCGATTCTTACCTGCTCCGCATATCTCTTGCCTGAATTACTGTGATTACAATCAATAATAAGCGCCATATTTTTTAAATTAAATTCCTGATATTTATCGTGAAATTCGCACAAATCTTCATAATGATAATTTGGACAGGCTTTTCCATTATTATTTACAAAGCCTCTGAATATAGCATGTGCATATGGATTTCCTTCTGTTCTCACGTCCCATCCACGATACATCATAGAATGACTATGCTGTGCTGCAGATATTGCATTTAAAAGAGAGGTAGTATCACCACTCATTGGATTTTTCATTCCCACAGGAATCTGCAAACCACTTGCTGTCATTCGATGTGCTTGATCTTCCACGGACCTTGCACCAACTGCTGCGTATGCTAATAAATCTAAAATATAATAAATACTTTCCGGATAAAGCATTTCATCAACACAATAAAAACCTGTTTGTTGAATGACATGAAGATGCATCTTTCTTGTAGCTATTACACCATCCATAAGATCATCTTCATTTGCTGATTCTGGATTATGTATCAGCCCTTTATACCCCATACCATTAGTACGTGGCTTACTTGTGTAAACTCTTGGAATTATAACAAATCTATCAGAAACAATCTCCTGAAGTCTCGCTAATCGCAGCATATATTCGACAACAGCATCTTCTCTATCTGCGGAACAAGGGCCTATCAATAGAATCTTTCTGTTATCTCTTCCTGTTAAGATTTTCTGAACCTCTTTTATTTTAGTTTCCCTAGCATCCTTTTGTTCCGGAGTTAATTGATACATTTCAAGCAATTCATCAGCATCCGGAAGTTTATGCATATACTTCATTTTTTATCATGGCTCCACTGCTTGACCTATTTCCGCAGATTTATACGCTGCATAGATTATCTTTATACTGTCATAAGCCAAATCAAAACTTGACCTTGGTTCTCTATCAAAATATACAGACTCAATAAAATCCCTCATTTCATCAGTATACCCTCTTATTATCTCATCTTCGAGAAAAGGATTATTCCAACCGATTTTAGAAGGAAGCATTTCTGATATATATACATCATTCAGTCTGTCTTCATCAAGAAAATATGTACTCATCAAATTATTCATAGTCAAAGTACAATAAATAGCCGCATCATTACAATATAGTTCAACATAATTACGACTTCCTCCAAGCAGCACATCTGTTGCAATTATCGTTGCCTTGGACTCATCTGAAAATGTGATTATGACCGTACCATTATCTTCAACATCATGCGGTCTTGCTGCTATATGTCTGTGATCGTAATCAGATAAAGATGGAGTAATACATCCCATATCCGCAAATACACTCTTTACTGTAATGTTTTCTCCTCTTGCTTCTGCTTCAACTCTCTTTAGCCAAAGAATCGCAGCAAGAGGATGCGCCCCAGTTCTTATAAACGTACCGCCGCCTGTTTTGTTCCACTCTCCTGCAACAGCTGAACTCGATCCTTTTAAGCTTTCCTCTCCTTTTGCGTACAAAATACGTGACTTCTTTTCTCTTAATATCTCCGCAGCCTTTGTAATTGACGGAGCATATACGAAGTTTTCTGCGTACATAAATTTTCTATTCGAGTTTTCAACTATATTTTTTAAATTATCCACATCCTTTAAAAGTTCATCATACATTACTGACTTAGGCACATTATTTCCAATAGGTTCTATATCACCGTCTTTACCAAAATACCCACTTAAAGGTTTTTCACAAATAACATGTTTTCTTGCTCTTAATGCCTTTATGATCATTTCTTCATGAACATAAGGCGGAGTACATATATCAATAATATCAATTTCCGGATCATTCAATAAATCATTATAATCCAAGGACGCTTCAAGAAATCCATATCGCTCCTTCATTTCATTTACTTGTTCAAATCTTCTTGCTATTATATGTTTAAGGCAAGTTGGAACTCCTGTGTATCTTTTAATTGCATTTAAATGCAATTCTGCTGCACGTCCTGCTCCTGCTACCCCTATACAAATCTCCTTTTTACCATTCATCTCATCACCGCCATAATATCATTATATTTATCAATCATGACATGTTTCATCTGCTCAGAGTTCTCAAATTTAAAAAAATATAGTCCAATCATCTGTGATAAATAATTATCAATCTTTTCCCCGCTCTTTAAAAGCATATATTCACCTATGCAATACTGCATAACTTCATCGCTTATATCTATATGGTCAAAAACGCCATTTTCACTTGCCAAAACTGACCTATATGCAGCGCAGCCATGATTCTCCATAGCACGTGGAATATCAGAAATATCCAGTCCAATATGTGTCCTTGCCTCCCAATAATCCCAATTAAATCCACTTACCTGATAAGCAGGCAGCCAATGCATATTTCCAATAGAACGTCGCATAGGTTCTATTATATAGGGCTTGCCATCAACTATATTAATTCTATATTGCATATGAAATATTCCATCACAAAGTTTTAGATGTCCTGCAATTTTCTCTATATCATAAATCAATATATCTTTTACATCATCAAAATGATCTGCAGGCCATGTGTCAATTTCAATTCTATATGGATTTACTATTGAGTACTCGTTATTTGACGTCATTGCAATAACTTTTTGATTTTTAATAAAAGTGCATATTGCATGCTGTGAACCTTCAATGTACTGTTCAATCACAATTTTCCCAATACGAGACTTTTCAAATGACAAATTAATAGCTTTTTTAGCCTCATCTATACTATTAACGCAAGTAATGCCATTGCCTGCACTAAGATCAACGGCCTTAACCATTACAGGATAGCTTTTCTCAGACAATGACTTGATATAATTTTCAGCATCTACTGCGTTATCAAATGAAGCAGCCGATGGAATCAGCAAGTCCAATGATTCAGCAAGTTTCCTGAATTCATCCTTGTGATTGATTTTGCAAGTATTTTCGTATGTATCATGACCATGTAATCCCAATTTTTCAGCAACATAAGCAGCTGTATAAACGCCAAAATCATTACAGCAAGCACAAATCGCATCAATTTTTTTATCTCTTGCCAATTGCAGAACTTTTTCTTTATCTGAATAGTCCATACAAATATACTCATCAACATACTTTTGTCCAACCAGACGAGGCTTATTTCCAATAGCTATAACGTATTGATTCATGTCTCTAAGTGCAAAAATCATTGATAAATCGTTATGGCTCGTATTTAAAATCAATACTCTGCGTTTCTTCATATTCTACAATCCACTTACAAATTTACTGTCTTATCCTGTTTCTTTACTTTCCAAAAATAGAGCTTTATTAAGATAGTCTTTAATACATACCAGATATATCTTAATGGCTCACCGCTATAAAGAATGATCCTGCCTATCACGCCTGCGTTATAGAAGGTTGGGTGTTTCATAAAGATTACAACAGCTCCCGCCAATCTATCCTTTTTGGTAGATGAAAGGTCAATATAAATATTGGCTTTCTTTCTGCACCAGATTTCCATCTTTTTTAACATAAGAAAGTCTTTGTCTTTTAGATTCTTATACTTGTAGACAGACATGAAGTTCTCTGCATTCTCACTCTGTCTGAACCTATAACAGTTAACCAGATTATCTGTACATTTTATTTTTCCGTTTATGGCAAGGAACATGAGCCCTACTCTGTCTCCCACCATATCTGAAAAATATGTAAGCAGTTTTCTGTATTCAGGATGTGTAAGATAATAATTGCGGGCAGTAATAGCACTGCCATGTCCTGGCATTTTCCATGCTTCAAAATCCTTTATATTAAACTCTGGTTTATCAAAGTCCCAAAAGTTTACCCGAAGTCCCGTCATACCATCCTTAATTTCATTTCCATCCTCATCTACAACTTTTGTTCTACCGCAGACTGCGATATAGTCTGGGTTCTTTTCAAGGAAATCTACATCCCTTTGAAGTCTTTCATCATCACACCAGAAATCATCACCATCACAGCAAACAATATATTTGCCGTTGCAAAACTTGGAGACTTTTCTACCATTTCTGGTTGCTCCAAGATTTTTTCTGTTGAAATGAGCCTTGATTTTTTCCGGATATTTTCCTGCAAGTTCAGATATGATCTTTCCTGTTCCATCTGTTGAACAATCATCGCAGACAACTATTTCATACTTAAAATTTGTCTTTTGCGACACCAGACTCATAAGACACTGCCTTATATATTTCTCCTGATTGTAGGTGACAACAGAAATACTAACTATCACATCTTCTGAATCCATAAATACCTTTTTCCCTTTAACCAATTAACTTCTTCAATTCCATAACCGGTATAATTTTGTTGGTATATCCCGCATCTCTCAACAATTTTTCTACAGGCACAACTGTATTGCTTACCATTCCCATAATAACCGGCACATCATGTTTTAATGACTTCAAATTCCCTATTCCTTCAATCCTAATACCATCAAATTCTCCTCCGGCAAGTCCTCTGTCAAGCAAATATGGTATCTTAAAAGATTTATGCAATTCTTTGACCATAAACTTGCCTACAGTATTAAGGCCATAAACAACAATTTCATCTGTGTTAAAATAGGTTTTAATTTTATCTATAAATTTATCATCGTTTAGCCATTCTTCAATAAGCCTGTACTGTCTCATAGCCTTTGGATATATTTCTTTGCCAAGACCACTTTCTTTACCGCCTCCCCAGTCATGTACTTTAGGATGCTTAAAAACAGGATCCTTCATAACCTC
>CADBPM010000083.1 GCA_902796595.1 uncultured Lachnospiraceae bacterium
ATACTGTTGCAACTGTCTGCAGTCCCCCGTATAATGTTGCGGATTGATTATGACTTTTAAAAAACAGTGGCATAAATACGTCCATACTATCCGAAAGCATAAAAAAGAGAAAAAAGATAATATTCACTCTCATAATCTCTTTTATGTGATCTAATTTTCTGTAATCCTTAAGAACTTTAACCGTTTCCATTTTTCTCGACTATAACTCCTATCTTTTTTAACCTTGGTATACCAGTTTGTATACTCTCGTGTATATCCGCACTCTCATCAAGATTATACTCCTGTCTAATTCTTTGTTCTAAGTTATCCTCTCTGCAAAATTTATACGATTATAATTATTTTTATGGCAAAATTTTCTTATTAACAAATATATGCAAAGAATCTTCTACTTTAACTGCTGTAACATAGATATCTTTGGTTATCGTATAAAGTTCACTCTGAATACTGGAAACATCATTTTTTAATTTTATATAATCATCTTCACTATACTCACCCAAATAATTAATACTTGTTGTAGAACCATTCTGGATTATATCGGTCAATTTCATCCTTTTTTCTTCATCATATTTTTGACATTCCTCAATTACATAATTAGGCCTTAATCCTTTAGACGTAAACAAATCTATCGTCTCAAATGCGTACTCCTTAAATAATTCAAATGACATATTTCTTTTATATATGAATGAAATTCCAACATGTACATCTCCAATAGTATTTTTAAATGAATATTCCGAATACTCTCTCAAATTAACCAAACACCTAAGAGCAATATACTCATTTTCAGTATATCTTATAAGTTTGGATGCAATTATAAAGGCAATATGTATAGATGTATTTATACTTGGCTCTGACTTCACATTATATTCTATTATCTCCTCTGTTTTTGAAGATAGGCTATCTAGCCAGTTTTCTCTGTCTTTAATTACAGCCAAAGCCATTTTCTTTATATAGTCACAGTCCAAAATATCATCTATACTACTGTTATTAGATGCTACAAATTGGCAATAATCCTTATATTTCGGTTCTGCTTCTGCCATCCTCCCATTAATATATGCGCTTAACTTATTTTTTATTATCGCGATATTAGAAGCATCAGCAATTGTATGATCCAAAATACCAACCACATAATATGAAGTTGAATTCTTTACAATCATAAATAAAGAAAGAATTCCTCTATGATATCTTGCCTTATACACTTCCTCAGAATAATTTTCAAAGAAAAAATCTATCTCACTATCATCAGTCTGAACATTCCATACTGGTATATCTATATTTTCGTCAACCTTTAACTCTTCAAAAAGAAGTTCTCCGTTTTTTTCTACAAGGCGTGAGTACAAAATACTATTATCTTTCAGCAATGAAATTAATGCAGTTTTAACATCATCCTCGTTATATTTGTTCTCCAATTTAAACTTAAATGTTATAAGACTCTTTAGTCCATTCTTATAGTATCCCTTCTGGGTATGTATTGCTTTATAATCGTCCTTTATAATACCATCCAAGTAAATATAATCGGTAACCTTTTTACTGAATATAGCAAGTCTATGTAGAAAACTTGACATGTCAGTCTTCTCTTCATTAATCGTGCAAACTTTTTTCTTATTGAATTTATTCAGAAGTCCTCTTATATTTCTATATAAATAAACATCATCAACATCAATCTTTATGTCTAATTTATTTCGTACATCTGTTATAAACCTTATAACAGATAACGAGTCCATGCCACACTCAAACAGATCATCATCGCATCCTATATTTACATTTTCGTCCATGCACTCTTCTGCTATCCGTATAAATTTCTCCAGAAGATTATCTGAACTATAATTCTTATTGCTATCCCTCTCTACATTTTCACTTAGATATTTTTCTAAAAGTTTTTTCCTATCAACTTTATTATTATTATTCAATGGTATTTGATCTATAATTCTAATAGAATTAGGTTCCATATATCTGGGAAGAGCTTTACTCAGATCATTTCTAATTGAATTCAAATCTGTGCTGACACCGTCATCAATTGTCACAAAAGCAACTATTTTATTCTTATAACATATAACTGCTACTCTATCGATGTATGGCAAAGCCGCAATCCTATATTCGATTTCTCCTAGCTCGACTCTTATACCATTTATTTGTATCTGGTCATCATTTCTTCCATGATAGTAAAGCAAATTGCCCTCTTCACTAACAAGATCGCCCGTTTTATAATATCTTTTCTCATTAATCTTTATAAAATGTTTTTGCTGTTCCTTATTGTTATTTATATATCCGGCAGTCACACCATCACCGCAAATCAAAAGTTCTCCAATATTCTCGTTACCCAAATATTCAATTTTATAATTACATCCTGCTAAGGGTCTGCCTATTGGTATTGATGTTTTAAATTCCTGGTCTTTCATCAACTTATAACCAGTTGCATAAACAGTTGTCTCTGTAGGACCATATAAATTCCATAAATCAAACGTCCACCTGTTCTTATTCCATAGATCATAAATTTCCTTATTAAATGCCTCACCTGCAAGCATAACACATTTGAGAAAATGAAATAATTTACCCAAATCTGACCCATACGTCTTTATCATATTCAAAAATCCGGAAGGTGATAAAGCCATATGTGTTATTTTTCTTTTTTCCGCGTAAGATGGAAATTCCATAAAATCTTCATATTTTTTTATATCACATACGCAAATATCAGCTCCGTATACAAAAGAATAAATTTCAGTTGCAGAAACATCAAATGTATATGGTGTAGAAAAGGCAAATAAGTCGTTTTCCCTGCACATAGATATGTTTATCATATTCCTTATAATATAACACAAGTTTCCATAAGTCACTGAACACCCTTTAGGTTCACCCGTACTTCCAGAAGTAAAAAGAACATACACCTCATCATCCGCATTGTAGCGATAATAAGTCTCCAATATCTTGTCATCAAATTCTTCAAAATCAATTTCATTCAAATCAATACAAATATTTTCAAGTCCACTAATTTTATCATGATCTGTAATAATAAGGTTAGAATTACAATATTCTGCAATCTTTTTTACTTCGTCTATACTCAGATCATTACGTATTGGAACATAACTCTTTCCTAGCTTGATAATTGCTAAAATAATCAGAATTATTCGATACGTATGACCTAATTTAAGAAGAATTCGATTTGATTCATTTTTAGATTTTTTTATCAGTTCCGCATAATAATCTACTATTTTTACTGCATCTTTATATGAAATATGCTTGTCACCATCAAAAATCATGATTTTCGTAGGATTGTTTTCAGCTCTCTTTAAAAATTCTTCAAATACAGATAAATTGCATGATGCATTGTTTTTCATAATTCTCCACCTTTATAAAAGTAAACTAACAAATTATTTACTTGACTTTCTTATTGCTAATCCTCCAAGAATTGATACAATAACTATCCCTACTCCAATACTTAAAAAATTATTCACATCCGTTATATTTTTAAGCCTTGAAAACGTAAAAGACCCCACAGGCATAAAAGCTACAGCAATCGTAAAGATAATACTAAATACTCTTCCAAGATATTGTTCCGAAACGTTCGTTTGAATTATAGTCATAAAGTTTATATTATAAATTGTTAAAAAAGTTCCAAATAAAATGAATGGCAAACCACAAATAAACATGACAGAATATCTAGATGCAAAAGGTACTATCACTAAGCTTAGTCCAGTTAATGTCAAGAATGGCATTATCTCTATACGTTTCTTCTTTGTTTTTTTAAGTATAACTGAATTTAAAGCAGACCCCAAAATACCTCCTATTGCCTCAGCTGTAAGAGCTTTGCTATAAAATTCATTATATTTATACATAGAATTTACATATGGAAGTAACAAATTATAACCAGCCAAGAAGAAATTGACGATTGCAGATATAATAATGAGTGTAAAAATCTTTTTTTCATTATATAAATACTGGAATCCCTCGACCAGCATTTTAAAAAAATCATTCTTAGACCTAAAATTATCTATATCGACATCTATATTTACTTTCTTTAAAAAACATTCTGCAATCGCCGACGCCCAGAATGTTCCAGCGTCAAACAACATTGCGCCCTCAGCGCCTATTTTATTCACTATTATCAAAGCCAGCAATGGACCAATAATGCCTAATATTTCAACTCCTGCACTAGATATAGAATTATAAACTCCTATATCATCCTTTAAGATCATTTCCTTGATTATTGCTTTATAAGTGGGTGAATTGAAAGAATATACTAAAGCCAGTAGTATATTAGCAATAATTATTATATAATCTCCATATATAGTATTAGTTAATAATGCTAAAAGAAAGCAGATGCAGCCGCTTATAACATCTGTAATAATAAGTATTTTTTTTCTATTCGAAAAATCTGCCAATACTCCGCCAATTACATTAAAAAAAATATTTATTATTGTTTCTGAACTTTGATAAATAGCAAGCAGCATTGCTGACCTGCCTCTTACTTGTGTCAAAAAAACACTATTAGCATAGTCAAATATTATATTTCCAAAATGAGATGTCCATTTTCCAAAATAAAGAAGAAGTTGATTTTTACGCATTTTCATGTATCCACCTCTGAAATTTTAGCTCTTTATTTAAAATCGTCTTTATAGCATTCATATATTTTTCAATTTCAAAAATATTACTGCATTCCTCTAAAATTTTCATGTATGTCTTTTCAGCCTCTAAGCCGCTAATTTTATATAAAAAGCGCCACATTCCATAATTAAATGCCATTTCCATCCCCCATCCAATTGTAAAAATGTTATATCAGTTTCGTACATTAAATGCAATGGACAGATCACTCATAAAAATTATGAGTGTTCTGTCCCTTGTAAAATACACCTTATTGTTTTATAATATAATGCTTAAAATTTAATCATACGGCGTTCCCTTTTTATAAAGCTTCCTTCAGCAGGAAATTTGTACAACCAGCTAAGCGATAAAATCCTCTTACAATACATATTATTATCTGCCCCCGCATCATTATCAAAATTCAACGGCGAATCAATCATAAATCTACAATCTAATTTAGCTATAAATTCATACAATTTCCAGCCATCATTTAGTCTGTATGAATACTTAATGCCTTGCAAAGCTAAACGAAGCGACTCTTTATGTAATCCAATATCTGACAACGCGCTTTCCCATAGTTCAAGCATGAGAGGCACTTCATCTTTCATGTTTTCCACTGATACTCCACTACTTTGGCAACTATGCCATAATTTTTTTAAAATCTCTATACACTTACCGGTTTCACCTGTTTTCTTATATGCCAACGCTATATTGCAAAGTATCAATCTCTCCTGCCGTGTATAAAATACAATATCCTTTTGGGGATCTTTTAAAGTAATCTTTAGTGCGTCAACAATTGCTTGCAAATACTCATTAGATGTAATACAATTTTTCCAAAAGAGAACTGAAGTTCGCAACCACTTAAGAAATTGACGATTTTCCGGATAATCACATTTATTTTTTAAACTTGATTCCAACTTTTTGCTTAATGTCAAAGCCTCATCATAACGAAGCAACTTACATCTTTTTTCAATTTCATTCACTAAAGCAACTTCTCTGTAACTGTCAGTTACTACATCCGTATTATACGTTCCTAATGATATTCCAAGTTTATTGGCCAACGCCACAAAAGTACCATCCTTGGCTCCTCTCATTCCATTTTCAAGTGCTCTGTATGTTTTTTCACTGCAAGTGCCTTCCGTAACCTCTCTTACCGTCATATTCTTACGCACACGATATGATTTCAACATTTCATGCAATAAATAATACTTCGGATAACCACTCATAGAATATGGATCCTTACATTTAATATTGAACTTTTGCCGTATCCACCGTAGCGTCTCCACAACGTTTACTTCTTCATCAGATAATGTCATATTCATATAATGCAATACTTCTTCTTTTTTTATCAGGACTTCTTCTATTCCGCCTATTTTACGCAACGAGCGCAATAAATTAAAAGCCTTGTTTAAATAGATTAATTTACTCTCACTATCGCCTTGTACCAGACTTGAAAAAAGAATTGCTGCTTTTATGTATGTTCTTACTTGTTCTTCCTTTTCGAATTGCCTTTCAGAATATTCAAGAATAAAAATCAATAATAGTTTTTGATTTTGAGTCAGGGAATGCGTTATCGCATATTCCTTTTCTATACATAAAAGGATAAAAATGAATTCATCCGCTGTATAACATTTCTCATCTTTAAGATCATCAGGATAACCAGAAACTGTATATGCGATTGCCTGTTTCATTTTATCTATATCATTTTCAAGATATGCCTTCCAGAATAATACAAATTGCTCCTGCAGTTTCTTATTAATATTTCTATCCGCCGCTATCTCCTTATCAAATTCTCTTATGTCACAGTCACCAGCCAAAATTTTATCAATAGCATTCTGACGCCATGTAAGATAATTGTATTCTTCCTGTGTTACCAATGCAGAAAAGTAGGAAACACTTTTCCCAAGGCGCTGAAAAAGTACTCCCAATACTAACACACTAGGCAATTCCCCCTCCTGTTCCATTCTAGATAAGACAGTCTGATCTACAATATTTTCAGCCACATCCCCTTGTGATAGACCTACATGTTCACGTATTCCCTTAAACAAATGTCCTAATTTTATATTTTTCAATTATAATTTCTCACTCTCTAAACCTTGCCCAACTGTATTATAAAAGCACTGCTTACCAAAGCAGTGCCCCTATAATTGCAATCCAAGCATGCGCAAGCGCCTGATCAAACTTTTACCTTATTGCACTTGAAATCTTTTTTGCAAACTCTGCGGCTTCACCTTCAGTATATTCCCCCTGCTTCCAGTTCACATTAACCGTATCATTCTTAAATCTCGGAATCACATGCACGTGATAGTGAAATACTGTCTGTCCGGCTGCCTCGCCGTTATTCTGAAGAATGTTCACACCATCGCATCCTGTTACCTGCTTTAAAGCTACAGCAATCTTTTTTGCAACCTTAACAGCCTTTCCGGCTGTCTCCGGATCGATAGAGAAGATATCTGCCGCATGATTCTTAGGGAGAATGATCACATGTCCCTTATTGGCAGGACTTGCATCCATTATCGCCCTAAAATCGCCATCCTCGTAAACTGTGTTGGTCGGAATGTCTCCATTTGCAAGCTTGCAAAAAATACAATTTTCATCTTTCATTTTGAAATCCCCCTTATTTTATAAATTGAAACACTTCATCAAACATACGAAGTGTTTTAAAATTACCCTTTGCACTTATGCTTCCGGACATAAAAGCTCTTTGGAAAGTTACCTTTCCTGCAATTATATCATTCATAACGCCAGCTGTAGTCTTTGCAGAAACATCTGTATCCTGCTTGTCGCCATAATAAAGCTTAAGGTCCCTGCCGGCAATTTCTATTATAAGAACCGTATCTTTATCCGTAAGCTCTATCCTGTAGCTTGCTGAAAAATCTTCCTTCGGTATGAAATGATTTCTGAAATCCTTCATTATATCATTTTCATTTGAAGTTCTTGTATTGCCCAACATCTCCGTGAACATGTGAGAAAGTTCTTCTATGTCTTCCTTTTGCTTCTTAACATAAGTATCATTTGACACATATTCCGAAAGCTGTTCACTTTCCTGCGGTGTAAGCGGAATTGAAGTACGCTTGTCCACGTCTCTCACAATTACATACTCACTTGAAGGAAACGCAGTGCGCCTCTGATTTACTGTCCTGTACAAATCTTCTGCTATAGTTTCAATTCTGTTAGAAATAGGCCCGTTAAGTTCGAAATCTGTATTATCCTCAACATAAGCGCCAATGCCAGGGCATACATAACCGCCTAACATCTTCCAAGCTCTTGTAAGAAAACACATCGCCTCGTCTTCGCCATAAGTCGTCGCTGTAACAACCGGCATCATATACATACCTGACATCCTTTTCTTGTCGCCGTAGAGCCAGCAGGAATCAAGAAACTGAAGCATCAATCCTCCCACGCCAAACCATTCAAGTGAGGATGCAAGTATGATCGCATCCGCTTCCTTTAAAGTCTTTGGAAGCATGCTTATTGAATTTTTTTCTTCATACAGGTTGTATCTCCTGACCGTAACATGCAATTCATCAAAAACCTGAATTATCTTATCACATACATAAAGGCACGGATCATCTATAAGTCCTCTGCCACCATAATAAACATTAATAACCATAATCGTTCTTCTCGCTTATCTTCTTATTACCAATTGCTGCCACTACAAGCCCGATTACAAACCCACAGGCAAGTCCGGCTATATGTGTCACATTATCCACATTTGCATTTGTAAAACCACCATAAAGTGAAAAAACTATAAATATAAGCATCTGTCTTATAGAAACTCCTTGAAGTCGTCCTTTATATATCACTATGGCAGCAAAAAAAGCACCTACAAGCGCAAATATCGCCCCGCTCGCTCCAACGGAGCCGACAATACTCCCTTTTACCATATTATATAGCATTGAAAAAACTCCTGCAAGGATGCCTCCCGAAAAATAAGAAATAAATGTCCTTGCATGTCCTAATGACGCTTCGTATCTGCTGCCTATGACAAAAAGAACCATCATGTTGTTGACCAAATGACTTGTGCCCCCATGAATAAACATGCTTGTGATCAGCCTGTAATACTCATGGTCTCTTATCAATGCTATCCAGTTGTTATCATAAAGCTCATATATGTCTACGCCCTTTTGCATAAGAAAAAGGTTGCAAACGAGGTAGACCGCAAGATTTACCAGTATAAGCGAAATTGTGACCCAGATTCTTTCAGGTCGTATTGTTCCGTCTTCTGTCATTCTATCACCTGTTATTTATCCTGTTCATCCACGTTTTTCCATCACATTATTATAATTGCGATATTTATATCAGTCAATTTGTTTTGAACATTTATCTTACATATTTGACCTAATCATAGCTGATATATTGCTCTGGATATGTTCTGCCATACAAATAATTATCCAAAGCAGAAATATAGATATTTTAGTGGAAATTGGTAACGTTTCCATTGCATTTCTGACGCATAAATGTTACTATGAACATGACTCTAAAAACAACAATTTCAAAAGGAGAACTGTATGAGCCCTGAATGGTTAAAAGATGCCGCATTTTATGAAATCTATCCTCAATCCTTCAATGATACAAATGGGGATGGTATAGGTGATATTGACGGTATAACCGAGAAACTTGACTACATAAAAGAAACCGGATTCAATGCCTTATGGATAAACCCATGTTTCGATTCCCCATTTAAGGATGCAGGCTACGATGTAAGAGATTATAAAAAGGTAGCAGCAAGGTATGGCACCAACCAGGACCTCTACCGTCTTTTCGGCGAGGCACACAAAAGAAATATGCATGTCCTGCTCGACCTTGTACCCGGTCACACTTCTGAGGAACATGAATGGTTTAAGGCAAGTAAAAAGCAGGAAAGAAACGAATACTCAGACCGCTATGTATGGGCAGACAATTCATTTTACATGAAAGGACACCCTTACATAGCAGGTGAAAGCGAACGTGACGGCATTTACATGCTCAACTTTTTCAAGTCACAGCCTGCCCTAAACTACGGTTTTGGTGAAGTGACCGAAAATTGGCAGATGTCTTATGACTCTCCTGCTGCCATAGGTACCCGCGAGGCAATGAAAGACATTATGCGCTTCTGGATGGACAGGGGATGCGACGGTTTCAGAGTAGATATGGCTGATTCTCTTGTAAAAGATGATACTCCTGAAAAGAAATACACAAGTCTCATCTGGGAAAATGTCCGCGAGATGTTTGATAAGGAATACCCTGAATGTGCTCTTGTGGCTGAATGGGACGCTCCGGCTCAGGCTCTTCCTGCCGGATTCCACATGGATTTCACCCTTGATAATCCATGGACTGCATACCGTTCGCTTTTCCGCGACTACAGGGATGCTCCTGCAACAAGAGGTGGAAGCGGTCTAAACAGTGACTCTGTAAACCTTGACAGTGACCACAGCTATTTCAGAAAAGACGCCAAAGGTGATATCACCCGTTTCACGAACTGGTATCTTGATGTTTATAACAAGACCTCAAAAGTAGGCTATATAAGCCTAATATCAGGCAACCATGACACTCCTCGTTTAAGAAGAACTCTTTCTTTGACCGAAATGAAGATTGCCTATACCTTCCTTTATACAATGCCGGGTGTACCTTTCATGTACTATGGTGATGAGATTGGTATGCGTTACCTTAACATTCCTACAAAAGAAGGCGGTTACGGTCGTACCGGAAGCAGGACGCCTATGCAGTGGAATCACGAAAAGAACTATGGATTTTCTACTGCCTTCAGCGAAGATCTGTATCTGCCGCAGGATTCTGCTTTTGATGCTCCTACTGTTGAAGATGCCAAAAAAGACCCGGATTCACTTCTTGCAGCTTTAAAGAAGCTCCTTGCTTTAAGGCACGCAGAAACCGATCTTCAAGCTGATGGAGATTTCAAAATACTTTATGCCGAGAAGGAAGACCCGCTCTTTGTCTACAGGCGCGGAAACTTTATATGCGCAATAAACCCTTCGGGCGAAGAGCATATTTTTACAGGACTTGACAAAGACTGCAAAAATATTTTATCATTTTCTCTTGGAAGCATAGTAATTGACGGCAGCCGGCTTATCATCGGCGGTCAGTCGGCTGCTGTGATAAAGATAAGATAAACTGTCCTGTTGCCATAAACAGACAGTAAAGGAGCAGATTACATGAAAAAAATCGGTATAATCGGTGCAATGGCAGAAGAAGTCTCAATGCTTATTGACCGTATCAATGATCCTAAGGTTACAGAAAAAGCTGGCATGAAGTTTACTGAAGGTAAACTCCTTGAAAAAGAGGTCGTTATTGTAAACAGCGGTATCGGCAAGGTAAACGCTGCTCTTGCAGCACAGGTTCTCGTTGACCTTTTTGATGTCGATGCGATAATCAATTCCGGTGTTGCCGGAGCCATTTCAAACAGACTTTCAATAGGTGATATAGTACTTTCCGAGGATGCTGTCCAACATGATATGGACGCAAGCTACTTTGGCGATCCTGTTGGAAATATTCCAAGGATGAAGGAATCCTATTTTAAGGGCGACAAGAAACTTATCAAGCTTGCAGAAGAAGTCTGCGCAGAAGTAAACCCTGAAATTCATGTATTTGCAGGTCGTGTTGCCTCCGGAGATCAGTTTGTTTCAAGCGCCGAGAAAAAGCACTGGCTTGCCACTACTTTCAACGCTATGTGCACAGAAATGGAAGGAGCTGCGATCGCACAGGCAGCCTACCTTAACAACACTCCATTCCTTGTTATCCGCGCTATTTCAGACAAGGCAGACGGTTCAGCAACAATGGACTACAACACCTTCGAAAAGCAAGCAATAATGCACACCGACAAGCTTGTTATGGGAATGCTTGAAAGACTCTGATATATTTTCCTTCAAAAAAGACCATTAAGTTTCATCGCTTAATGGTCTTTTTTCTTATGCAAGCATTGAAAATATATATTCTCTTCTTGAAAGCACTATGCTGTCTCCTGTACAGATAGTCGCTTTTTTAAATGGTATCAGCCTTATCCCGTTTACAAAGCTTCCATTGGTCGAGTCAAGGTCTGTAAGTGAAAATGTACCGTCTGCCCTCTTATCTATTCTTGCATGACACCTGCTTACAGAGGCATCCTCCACCGTATGGTCAAGTCCCTTATCCCCTTTTCCCACAAAAAAAGGGAAATGGGTTATCATGACCTTTTCATCGCAGCTTTCCACAGGGTCAAGAATAAGCACGCCTTCACGTCCGTCCTCAGTCTTTACAAAAGGATTCATACATTCTTCCTCTGCATCCTCTTCATACTCTTCATTTTCATCATCTTCCCCGTCGCTGTCATCCCTCTTTTTTCCGAACTTTACATCCTCGTTCAGATACGACCATATCTTTCCAAATATAGACTCTTTTTCTTCTTTTTTGCTGCCGTAAGTACTGCCTTCCTCGGCAAGTTCAGTTTCTGCTGTGTATTCTTTTCTTTGCAATGCTTTCTTTGGGATCATCCTTTTTTCTTCTTCCATAAATTCCTTTGCATCCTGCTTCAAGGCACTCTTTCCATCAAGCGGAGTCTGCAAAAGAACTACTGCCTTTTCTCTTATTATTTCCGTAACTTCTCTTCCGTTTCCAGACCTTCTCGCATCTCTTACCGCCTGATAGAGAAGATATGCCATCCTTACCGCTTCCTCATCGCCCCTCTCCACATTATCAAGAATATACTCAAAAAGACTGCCAAAGCCCTGCTCATTCTTTTTCTGCATAAACGTGGCATCAGTATCATAGATAAAATAAAAGCCACCTTCATCTCCTGCCTTTTCAAACACACTGTCAGGTCTTACAACAAGCCCATTAAAAGGGAGCATGTACTCTTCCATCCCCCTGCACACATTAAGGAAGCTTTCAAGAAAATTTCTCATTCTGTCTGCATTGAAGCTTTTCACCCCGTCCTCACTGTCAAGAGAACTCATATCCGAAAGAAGATACTCTAAAACATCCTCGCCATCATGACTTTTAAAGCTTGCTTTAACAAGCCCCGGCACCTCATTTTCAACGATCATCCTTATCACGTAACTATCGCCGTCCGCCGGCACTTCAAGGTAATTTTTTCCCTGATCGACAATCCGGTTGAAATGCCCTTCTTCGCATTTAATCTCATCCATCATCGCGCACCTCATCTGTCAGATTTCTTATACCCGTAACCTGTCTTGCAAATTTCTGCGGTTCAAATCTTGTATAAGATACTTCCATTACATCTTCATTTTCATTTTTCTTAAGCCATCCGCCATGAAAGGGAACTACCATAGATTTTACAGTAACTCCAAGTTTGCCTTCACGCCCATTTATACTCGCATAAGGCGAATAGTATCTCGTTTCAAAAAGAACGCCGTTTTTCCGCACGTTGAAATGTTCCCTTGTTTCACTTCCATCAGCTTTTGCCGAGACCGACTCGATCATGCTGCAGGTCAGATCACTTTTTAAGACCATCCTGTCATGCAGGTGAAAAGAAGTAAATACTACCGCTATCACAGTAAAAAGCATAAAAGGGAAAACAAGACTCATTTCAAGAGTAAGTGAACCCTTTAAACGCAAATAAAAAAAGCAAAAAACCTGTCGTGATAAACGGGATAAACGCTGTTTCATGAACATAATTCCTTTCCGAAAAAATCTGATAAAAAAGTAAAAATAAATATGCCGTAACCCCTGTTATAATAAGGCATTCCACTCCATATCCCATTGCAAAAGCTGCAAAAACAAGGGCATCTGCCCCGCCGATATTTTTTAAGATAATCGCAGAAATAAAAATTAAAACTACAAGAATACTTGCATAAAAACTAAGACCTTTATTTACATATATTCCTTCCAATAAAATAATCAAAATACATGGAAGGAGCATATACAAAGGAATTTCTTTTTTATCAATATCCTCAAAAGATAAAATCAAAAGTGCCGCAAGCGAAAACATATTTCAACCTCCGCATTTTGAACAGGGAGAAAGCCCCCTTTTCTTTGCTTCATCCACCGTCATGCTCATAATTGTCCTTTTTATCCCCGAACAATGTGCATAAGCGTGGAATCTGTCCCCATAGTCTGTTATAAAAAGATGCTCCTGCACATTTCCTTTGATACAGACCTCACATGGATGATACTTTCCTCCGGAAACATTCCTAAGACCTGTGACGTCTTCTTTTGTCACTTCTCTTACTGTAAGCCTTATATGACTGCATGATCGGTCCGAATGGTAAACCCTGCCATTTTCAGCCACAAATACAAGTCTTTTATCTCCTGTTTCATCCTCATTATACTTTCTGCCGGTGAAAAGCCTTGCAGTGGAAACTCGCACAAAATTTCTGCCGTTAAGCCTTGCACTCTTAAAAAAAGTGATGGTATTTCCGGAAAGCCTTGCATCCGTATCGGCTCCGGGGTCTTCAAAGACTTCATCCTGTGCAAAGGCAGCCTCAGCTGTATTTCTAAGGGTTTCATTTAATTTAAGCGACATTTCTGCCTGCTTGGCAGAAAAGGTTGACCAAACCACGATATGGCAGACTGCTATCAGAAATATAGGAAGAGCAATAGCTGTTTCAAATATGATAGTCCCTGCAAGAGATCTGCGGAACGTCCATTTTTTGCGCCTGTTTTTGTTGTTTTTGATCATTTGTTCCTGCTGTACATTGGTCTTCGCAGGGTGTGTTTTTTCATTGTTTGTTTTCAAAAGTTGTCTGAATATCTCCTTTCTAAAATTTAGCCTGTCGCATCTTAAAGGACAGGTCTTAAAAACAGGTGTCATGGACGCTCTGCAGATCTCTTACAGAAGGTCGTATTCAATAAAGGTGCTAATATCCCATTCTCTTGCTCTGTTTTTTGATAACATTCTTATAAATCTAAGATTTAGAAAAGCTGGTTTTACCTGACCGTGAAGCTCTCCTGACACGCCACAGTAGCAAAAAGAAGCATTAAAATTTTTGCTGTATCTGCATCTTACATTCTGCTCAATAAGCCTTACCATCCTTGTGGCAAGCTCATCTTTTCCTGTAAGCAAAAGGAAGGACGAAAGATAATCTTCATATCCGATCTTCTTTTCCATGCCCGGTAACATTTCAACCTTTTCTCCCGCAAAAAGCTTTTTTACATCGCTTCTTGCTGCTGCAAGCGCTTTGCCCACAACCACGGCCTGTACTATCGCAGGTTCAAGGAAGGGCATGCCAAGTGCCGCAGAGATTGTTGTAGCAGCAATGTTGGCTTCTTCCTGTGTTTCCCTGTCTGTTTCATAGTAGGTAGTCCAGGTGGCAAGTCTCACAGCAAAAAGCCTCTCACTTATACTTTTAATATTTTCCTTATCGCTGTCTTTCCCCACCACAAGATACTCTCTCTCATAAGAAAGCTTATGTTCCTTATCATCAATCTTTTTAACATAATCAGAGAAGTGACTGCCTGCATAGGCTATTAAAAGGGGCTTATCTGTGATAAATTCACTTGCGGCACTTCCTTCGCCCGTCACCTTCCATGCAGGATACTCGGTTATACTTTTACCGGATATCGTGGCACCATCCGGCAAAAGGGCGGAAAGAACTATTCCTTTTGAGGTATCTGCTTCATCTTTTATCCTTGCAAGTTCATCTATAGCATCCTGCCTTTCCTGCGAGTCCATTTCACTTTCTTCACCGTCGTCAAGGGCAAGCTCTTCTTCATCAGGCAGGGCGGGAGCCTCCACCCTTTCGGGTGAAAGACTCTCTGCAAGCCCTGCAATCATTCCCGCAGGCGCGGCAGTCTTCATATATTCCGCCGCCTGCCTTGTAAAGAAAGCACAGTTATTTTCTGTCATAGTTTCTTTGAATGAAAATGAAGAAAACTCCGCTTTCATCCTCATCCAATCGTGACCAAATGCAGTATCTTTTCCTGTCATTGTCTTAAGGTACTTATCTGCAAGGCCGCTTCCATAAACATCACCGCCAAGACTTCCTGCATCCACAAAAAACACATGGTAATCATCAAAAATTTCTCTCTGATATTCCGCCATAACATTTTCTGCCGCCAAAAGCCCATCATCCATGATCATTGCTCTGCACTCGCTGAACCTTGCCGAATCCGAAAGACTCCCCACGACAGCAACCGTAAAAATGAACATAAAGGATAAAAATACAGTAGCAGACCCTTTAAGTTTCAGACATAAATTCATCTGTCTTTCCATCAAGCTTGCTAAAGATATTTTCTATAAGAGCTCCTATCTTATCCTTGAAAACATACAGTACACCTACGATCACAGCAATTATAAGGACTATTTCAACAACAGCCATACCTCTGTTATCTGCAAGTAAATTTTTGCCCTTGCGCCTTGCTTTTTCCTTTGCTAAGACCCCCTTTGCATAAAGCATATATTCAAGACCGATAACCTTATCTACAAGGTTTGTCACGCCTTTTTTTAAACTTAAATCTATCACTTTTAATCTCCTTACTGTGCCGTCATAAATGCCGGCACCATTATCATTGCCATTACAAGCACGAGCTGAAGCATCATAGGCAGAAGCATTTTAGTATCTGCCTTGCTGCCATTTTCAGCCGCATTGTTTTTTCTCTTTTCAAGTGCTGTTTCAGATTCGTCTGAAAGTCTGTCAAGAAGTCTTCCTGCGCCGAGCCTAAGACTTTCTATGAGGATTGAAGAAAACTTCATATAGTCAGGGCAATCCGCACACCTCTTCCCAAAGCTCTCATACGCTTCCCTTTCCGTCATTCCGTTGTCCATCTGCCTTACTGTTATCTGAAGTTCCTTTTTCAGCGCCGTCTCTTTGCCCTTTTCTTTGGCAAGCTTTCTTATGATCTCAGACATCGTAAGACCTGCCCCAAGAAGAATAACAACCCTGCCTGCAAAATCTGCATAGGCCTCTTTAAGCTCTGCTCTTTTCTTCACTGACTTTTCTTCGTTTCTGTCTTTATAAACAAAAGCCAGTGCCATTACTACAAAAACAGAAAGCATAAGACATTTTGGTGCCATAAGCTCCTGCGGTTCAAAAAATTTGACCCTTATCCCTCCGATTGCTTTCGGCAGAGGAATCTCTTTTTTTATGTCATCACCTTCAAGGATGGTATTTAGAACGTTTTTAACACTTTCTTCTACTGTCTCCTTTGGCATACTTCCATCCGGAGCAAGGTGTATAGCGTATTTCTTTGAAAGTTTATTATCTTTATCGTAGACAACCGTAAGAGTAACTGTTGTATCCATTTCCCCTTTTACAATTGAAGTATTTATGTTGCCTTCATCACTAAAGGCACCTGTCACATCACAGGAAAATTCAAAACTGCAGGGGTTTTCGGGGATAGATTTGGGAATATTTATTCCACTTCTTACAGCTTTTCTGCTTTCACCCTTTCTTATAAAACTTTTCCCATAATACTCCATTGCCTGATCTAAGAAAGCATCTATTTCATCGTCACTTGCCTTTCTTGCATGGATCATTCCGGCAAAGTCAAACTCATCTCTACTCCCGTCTCTTCCTGCCGCCTTTACCGTTAGCCTGCATGACTTGCTGTCCTCATAGACCTCCGGTCTTTTTAACACCGCTATCCCCTTTTCTCTTGCAGTAAGATCATTTATACCTGCAAAAAAAGTTATTATGATTCCGGCTATTGCAGCAAGGATAAGCTTTTTCTTCTGTTCAGGTTTAAACTTGTTGAAATATTCCATCCTACACCTTCACATTTGTAATTTTTTCCATCATAAGAAAGCACATAAAATAGAGCACAAGAATTATCGTCATCATTCCTCTTCCTATAATTCCCGTATACATGTAACTCATCATGTCAGGCATAGTCACATCAATGTAAAGAAGAAGTCCCGGCAAAAGGATATCCATGATATGCCCTTCTATCCTCTTTTCGCTTGTTATCGCCCTTACTTCCCTTTCCATGCTCTTTCTTGCATCCATAACCTTTACGGTATGCGCCATTACCTTAACGATATTTCCACCTGACCTTTTTGAAACCATGCAGACCTCTGCAAACTCATTTATCTCTGCAACGCCGCTTCTTTTTCCCAGATCCATAAAAAGATCCTCGACGTTCATGTTGCAGGCAAGTCCACGCTTCATGGCATCAAATTCTTTTATTATAAATGCATCCGGCGGAAATAGGGTTGAAAGTCCGCTGGCACAGTTTTTTACAGCAGCTTCAAGCGAATTTCCGGCATCAAGAGAGGCACTCATCACATGCAGGGCTTCAAGAAACTGCTCTCCTAAAAGCACTTTTCTTTTAGTAATCTGCTTTTTCCTGTCGTATTTTTCAAAGAAATAGATAAAGGGAAACATAAAGATTATTCCAAGAACATGTTTATAAAAAAGAAGTCCAAAGACAACGCAGAAAGCTGACCAAATAAGAACAAGTTCACGCCATTGCTTTTTTGTTCGCTTGTATTCAGAATAATTCATTTATATCAACACCGCCTCTGTAAAGTTTAGAAAGGCTTCTCTCAGGCTTTCCGATAACCTTGATACGATCACTTTCGTCGTCATAAGCAAATATCCCTCTTGCAGCGATCTCACCATTTTCCACTCCTTCAAGTTCACTTATTTCAAGGAGTTTTCGCCTGCCATCCGGAAGCCTTCCAAGATAGATTATAAAATCTATGGCAGAAGCAATCTGCCTTTGCGCTGCAGCAAGCGGGATATCGCTTCCTGTAAGTACAAGTGTTTCAAGCCTTGAAATGGTATCTTTTCCGGAATTGCTGTGTATGGTGGACTCACCTATATGACCTGTGTTAAATGCATTGAGCAGATTTACAGCGGCAAGTCCGTCTCGCACTTCGCCGACTATAATTCTGTCCGGTCGCATTCTAAGACTTGACTTTATAAGGTCCGCAATGCCTATTGCGCCTTTCCCTTCCACATTCGCATTTCTTGTTTCAAGCCTTACAAGGTTCGGTATTCCTGTTAGCTGAAGCTCTGCTGAGTCTTCCATTATCACAACTCTTTCTTTACGGGGAATATATTCAGAAAGTGCATTTAGAAATGATGTTTTACCGGAAGAAGTTCCGCCGCTTACTATTATGTTGCATCCTGCAGCTACTATCTTTTTTACAAACTCGGCTGTCTTTTCATCAAGAGTGTCGTAAGAAAGAAGCCTGTCCATGTTCATCGGCTCTTTTGGAAACTTTCTTATTGTGACAACAGCCCCGTTCAATGCTATAGGCGGCAGCACAACATTCACTCTGCTTCCGTCTGAAAGCCTTGCATCCACTATGGGGTTTGCCTCATTTACAGCCCTGTTTACCTTTGAAACTATCTGCTGAACAATATTTTCAAGCTGTTCTTCACTTTCAAGCCTTGCCCCTGCCTTCTCGATCTTTCCATTTCTTTCAATAAAAATATCGTCGGGCCCATTTATCATTATCTCCGAAATGCTTTCATCATCTATATATTTTTGCAGAGGTCCAAGTCTTCTTACTGAATCGAAGACCTCCCCTGTAAGCTGCTTCATTTCTCTTACGGAAATACGTCCGGCTCTGCCAAAATCAAGGATTCTGTCCTCTATACAGCTTAAGATTTCTGCATCTGTCAGGTTTCTTGAAAGGTCAAGACCGCTCATAAGTGCCTCTATAAGGTCGCTCTGGATTGTCGGGCTTCTTTCCTTCATGTCTTCTATCATAGTCTTTCCACCCTTACTTTATCTGATATATCCGCAATATCAGTAAGTGCAAGATCCTGTCGCATTCTCTCAGACATACTTTCGCCGTTTCCGTCAAAACAAAGGATTTTTATTTCATCACAGATTTTAAGCAATGAGAAAAAAGAAATTGTTGAAATGTCAAAAATAAGAACTATATCTTCTGTCTGGCTTTTTTCTGTCAGAATATCTGCAAGCTTTCTCATGCCTGCATCAGATAGCTCATAAAGTTCGATAAAATGCCTTACCGGATCTATCCTGTTCACGCCTCCAGTGCTTTCAAGCATTTCACGTGCCTTTCCTTCCGCACCTTCTTCAATGCAGTAAATAAGATCAGTAAGCGAGATATTTTCCTTTCCCGAAGGCATCAGAGACCTGAAATCGATTACAAGACTGTCTCCTTCTGTGTTTTCTTCAATATAATCATCAAAAGTCTCTGCATCCTGTCTGTCAAAACTGATAAGCCCATGTATCTTCCTGTCTGTCTTCTTTCTCTTTGCGGGCAGTTTATCTATGTGCTTTAAGATTTCCTCTATGATGCAGTCTGCAGACTGATATTTATAAAGCCAGTCTGCATCGGGAACAAGGCTTTTGCTTTCTGTAAGAACTATTATGCGCTTCAGGTTGAAATCCTGCGGCAGGAGTCCTGTATCAAAACCGCTTCCCGCAAGCAAAAAAGCCTCCGGTCTTTTTATTAAAAAGGCTGCAAACTTTTCTCTGTCAGAAAAAGAGCATGACATAAGACCTGCCGTTTTATTACGATTGATACAGTCCGACAAGGCAGAAGAATACCTGCGATCCTTGTCAAAGACCACTACAAAACGGTCATTCATATTAACTTCTCACTGTCTGGAAAATTTGATTTTTTAAAAAAGAACATAAAGAATATTGTGCTTTTGCGAAGCGAAAGCGCTAAGGTACAGCAAGCTAATACAGAATGTATTGCTTACGACATATTAAAACAAGATTCACAGGGCGGTATCAGTTACCGTCCCTGTGCTTCTTGATAATCTCTTCGAAGCGGCGTCTTGATGCGTCTACTTCAGGATCATCTTTGTCGTCCTTGATCTCAGACTCTTCCATGATCTCAAGGTCCTTTGAGAGTTCTTCAAGATCCTCAGCACTGAAAAAATTCTTATCCATAATTATTACCTCCCGGCCGGAAAAGTAACTGTTCTGCAATTAGTATATATCATATTTTTCTTTTTTGCAAGGCTTTTACACATTATGTAATGTAGAAAGAATTGTTTCAGTTTTGTGCAATTCTGACAAAATTCGTATCCAATTTTTACCAAGAGAGTAATTGAATGTCGTATCACTTCGTGATACGACATTTTATCATATCGTCTGCTGTGTGCCATGCAAGGACTGCACACTTTACTCTGGCAGGCATGTGGGATATGTCTCTGAGTGCTATCGCATCTTCAAGCTCTGAAAGCTCTTCATCATCTGTAATCGTCCCCTTTATCATGCCAAGGAAAAGTTCGCAAAGATGCTTTGCTTCTTCCACAGGTCTTCCTATGATCTCATCAAGCATCATATCTGTAGATGCTTGACTTATAGCACAGCCTGAACCACTGAAGCCGCCATCTGTCACCACTCCGTCTTCAACCTTAAGCTCAAGAGTAATATCGTCGCCGCAGCTTGGATTTACTCCGCGCATGGTAACAGTAGGGTCTTCAATCTTTCTCTTGTTATTAGGATGCATGTTATGATCATTCACAAGTTCATTGTAAACAGCCTTAAGCTCCATAGCCTAAATACCCCCTTACCTTTGTAAGTGCATCTATAAATCTGTCTATTTCTTCTTCTGTATTGTAAAAATAAACACTCGCTCTGTCCGTAGCATTTACCCCAAGGAACTTAAGAAGAGGCTGAGCACAGTGATGACCTGCTCTTATACAGACATGCTGTTCATCAAGTATGCTCGCAACATCGTGAGGATGAACATCCTTTACCATAAAAGTAACAATGCCATGGTGATCGCAAGGCTTGCTTCCGCCTATGATCTCGATATAAGGAAGCTCTCCCATCCGCTCTATCATATACTTCACAAGTTCAGCTTCACGCTTTTCAATGTAATCAAGACCGATACTATTTATATAATCTATGGCAGCTCCAAGTCCAACTGCACCGCCTGCATTTACAGTACCCGCCTCAAACTTATGCGGCACTTCTGCAAATGTGGCGCTCTGCTGTTCAACGTACTCTATCATCTCGCCACCTGTAAGAAATGGAGGCATTTCAAGGAGAAGTTTCATTTTGCCATAAAGAGCCCCAATACCCATAGGAGCAAGCATCTTATGTCCTGAAAGAGCATAAAAATCGCAATCAAGTTCTGTTACATCAACCTTCATGTGAGGTGTGCTCTGAGCGCCATCCACAATGGCGATCGCACCAACACTGTGTGCTTTCTTTATAACTGCCTCAACCGGATTGAGCACACCCATTACATTTGAAACATATCCTATTGATACGATCTTTGTCCTATCCGTTATCTTTGTCTCTATCTCCTCCGGAGAGATCCTTCCTTCTTTGTCTATCATCATATAGACAAGCTTTGCACCTGTCTGCCTTGCCACCATCTGCCATGGTAGGATATTGCTGTGATGCTCCATTATAGTTATGACTATCTCATCACCCTCATGCAAATGAGAAAGCCCATAGCTGTAGGCTATAAGATTCAGGGCTTCGGTAGTATTTCTTGTAAAGATTATCTCGGAAGCATCCTTTGCGCCAATAAGGTTTGCCACCTTCTCTCTGGCGCTCTCATATGCCTCTGTAGCCTTCACAGAGAGATCGTAAACGCCTCTTAAGGGATTTGCATTGGCTTCCTCATAAAAACGTGTCACAGCCTCGTTTACCTGACGTGGTTTTTGGGTGGTAGCCGCATTATCAAGATAGACCATTTCAGGGTATTTTGAAAAAATGGGAAAATCTGTTCTAAAATCACAATTCACTTCCAAATACCCCCTTTATATAATGCCTTGCAGCCCCCTTTGATTCCTCATCAGGAAGCCTTTCGATGACAGTATTTATCCTTGCTCTTGTCATAAGCTCCTTGGCTGCTGCCTCGTCTATTCCTCTCGACTTCATGTAGAAAAGAAGTGCTTCATCAACCTTGCCTATGGTAGCTCCGTGATTTCCCTCTACCCTTTCTTCATGGCAGAGAATAAGCGGTACTGTCTTATTTACTGTATCAGGGCTTAAAAGAAGAGTTGCCTCTGTCTCATTTCCAACTGAATTAGCTGACCCCTCTTTAAAATCTATAGTTCCTCTGTAGGTCTTTTTGCTCTGGTCCATAAGGACACCCTTTGTGTCCATGCGGCAGTTTGTTTTCTTTCCAGAATGATTTGTAACAAAATTAAGGTCAAGGAAATCATCATCACGACAAAGGTAAGCTTCATCATTCTGATAGTCAGCCTTATACCCAATAAGCTCGGTTCTCACTCCAACGTAGGCTTTGTTTGCACCAAGTTCAAGCTGCACAAGCTCGCCCTGCGCATTATCCTCTTCATAGAAGGCTATATCGTCAAAATGTATGGCTTTTCTTCCAAGAAGCTGCACCCTTGAAAGCTTTACATGGGCTCCCTTTTCAAGATAAACCTTTGTTCTTATACCAAAAAGCCCGTCGAAATCATCATTTGAAGAAAAGATCTGAACCACATTTATATCAGCTCCCTCTTTGGCATAGATGATCTGATCTGTTACAGCAGAAACGTTCTCGTCATAGTAAACTTTTACAGGCTCATCCACTTTGGTATCTTTCTCTGCAATAAGGGCAGAAGCTTTTATCCCCGCTGCCTTTATAGCTCCATCAATGAGCCCGCTTGAAGCGGCATTTGCATATTTTTTATAATTTGCAAGAGTTTCAGCAAAGTCCTCGTCTGAATTATCAAGCCTGTCCTTATCACCAGCCTTGGAGTCTATATTAAGCGAATCCATGCCGGTTATCATGCCTGATGTCTTCTTTACAAGTTCGCAAAGCTCCTGCCCTTCCGTTACAAGGTAAAGCCCCTCCGGAAGGTTTATCTCCTTTTTCTTAGGAGCAGTGATTTCTGTATCTATATCTATCTCGGCATAATTACCCTTTACCCAGCTGTATGTGGCAGCCGGAAGATAATTTACCTTTCCTTTTACTTTAAATTCCATCACATGTTACCTTTCATTTCAAGGTTGATCAGGTTATTCATTTCAACCGCATATTCAAGAGGAAGCTCCTTGCTTACAGGATTGGCAAAACCGCTTACTATCATTGATCTTGCCTCCTCCTCGCTTATACCGCGGCTCATAAGGTAAAATACCGCGTCATCACTGATACGTCCTATCTTTGCCTCGTGTCCGACATCTGAATCGTCTGTACGGATATCCATTGCAGGAACCGTATCTGAACGTGACTTGGAATCCAGCATAAGGGATTCGCAGGAAACGAATGCCTTCGACTGCTTTGCGTTTTTTGAAATAGTCACATCACTGCGGTATGTGCTCACGCCGCCATCCTTTGAGATTGACTTGGTTGAAATGAATGAGGACGTATTTTTACCTTGGTGAATCATCTTGGCACCCGTATCAAGGTTCTGTCCACGTCCGGCAAAGGTAATACCTGTAAACTCGCAGTGAGAATTGTCGCCCTTTAAGATAGTCATAGGATAAAGATAGGAAACATGTGAGCCGAAAGACCCTGAAACCCACTCCATCTTACCATCTTCTTCAACCAGAGCACGCTTTGTGTTCAGATTGTACATATTCTTTGACCAGTTCTCTATAGTTGAGTATCTGAGTCTTGCACCCTTCTTTACAAAAAGCTCAACGCATCCTGCGTGAAGATTGGCAACGTAATACTTAGGTGCTGAACATCCCTCTATGAAGTGAAGGTCTGCACCCTCGTCAACTATGATAAGGGTATGTTCAAACTGACCGGCTCCGGCTGCATTAAGTCTGAAATATGATTGGAGCGGGATATCTACCTTGACTCCCTTCGGTACATAGACAAATGAGCCACCTGACCATACTGCTCCATGAAGTGCGGCATATTTGTGGTCTGTAGGAGGTACAAGCTTCATGAAATATTCATGTACCATATCGCCATACTCGCCATTGAGCGCACTTTCAAGGTCTGTATATACGACTCCCTGCTTTGCAACATCCTCGCGGACATTGTGATAAACAAGCTCAGAATCATACTGGGCGCCTACTCCCGCAAGAGACTTTCTCTCGGCTTCAGGTATACCCAGCTTTTCAAATGTATTCTTTATATCGTCCGGCACGTCCTCCCAGTCGTTTTTCATGTTTGACTTTGAACGGACATAGGTGACGATATCCTTCATATTAAGTCCGGCAACAGAAGGTCCCCATTCAGGCATCTTCATTTTGTTGAAAATCTCAAGCGACTTAAGACGGAAATCGAGCATCCATGCCGGATCGTGCTTTTCTTCCGAAATCTGACGTACTATATCCTCGGTAAGACCTTCATTAACTTTCATGAAATCTTCAGGCTTTTCTTCATATCTGAAATCATAGATACTTGAATCTATATCAGACACTCTGGTCTTTTCTGCCATTTTCTTTCCTCTCAGTCTTCAACGTACTTTGCAAAACCATTCTCATTTACTTCATCTACAAGAGAACCATCACCTGTAGCAACAAGCTTTCCTTTAACAAGGATATGTGTCTTATCAACCTTTAATGAATCAAGGATTCTTGTGCTGTGAGTGATTATAAGAAGGGCTCCGTCTCTGTTCTTCTGATATGCTCTTACACCCTCTGATACAGTCCTTACCGCATCTACATCAAGACCTGAATCTGTCTCATCAAGGATAGCAAACTTAGGACGAAGCATGAGCATCTGAAGGATCTCAGCCTTTTTCTTTTCACCGCCTGAAAAACCTACATTAAGGTCTCTTTCAAGGTAAGAAGGATCCATGTGAAGTATTTCCATTGCCTCTTTAAGATCAGCTCGAAACTGTCTTATTTTAAGCGGCTTTCCTGTGTTCTGACGGATCGCATTTCTAAGAAAACTTTCAAGCGAAATGCCCGGAACTTCAAATGGACTCTGGAAAGAAAGGAACATACCCTTTCTTGCCCTTGCATCAACAGGCATGTCCTTTACAGACTCTCCGTCAAAGATGATATCTCCTGCTGTAACCACATAGGATGGATTGCCCATAAATGTGAAGCCTAAAGTAGACTTGCCGGCTCCGTTAGGTCCCATGAGCACGTGTGTTTCACCTGCGCCAACACTAAGATCAATGCCCTTTAATATAGGGGCATCCTCCACGCTTACATGGAGATCTTTTACCTGTAATAATTCAGACATGTCCTTTACCTCTATTCTGCCGGAACGCCGGCGGTTAGTCATTTCTATCTAATTCCGAGTAATTTAGTACGGATTGCAAGAAAGATTATACAACGTCATTTATCAATATGCAAGTAAAAAAACAATAAGCAGGGTGCTCAGTACATTTTAATTTGAAAATTCCGCATGAATTTCCTGTTAACGTAAACGAAACAGGTAATTTCGTTTAGGATAAACGCCACTTACTCTATCCGCAATCGTTTACTCCACCTGCTATAAAGAAAAAATTACAGTATTTTTATTTATCTCTTTACAATTGAAATATCTAATGTTATAGTTAAAACTGAAAGGTTTCTTAAAAGCCTACTTTTATAGAAATCCTGAACTGAAACGGTGTTGGGATAAAAGGAGTATAAACATGACAAAGAAGAACGTAGGTATTGTCAGAAAACTCGATGAACTTGGACGTATAACGATCCCTATCGAGCTTAGACGTGCTCTTGGTGCTGAAAACCATGATGAACTTGAAATCTTCGCCGACAGAGACAAGGTCGTTATCAAAAAATACGAACCAAGTGATATCTTCACAGGCGAAACAAAAGATCTTTATGAATTCCACGGTAAGCTTGTTTCACGCAAGTCTATTGTTGAACTTGCAAAGCTCGCAGGTATCATTAGTCAAGATGAAGACGTTTAATGTATTAAATCAAAAACTTCGGCAATCAATGATCACCGAAGTTTTTTTATTATGTCCGGGGCTGCGAGGCATTGCTTCGCAATGTCTCATTTTTCCTGATACCCCAAACATTTATGATCGCCTGTCGGCGATGTTTGGGGCTGC
>CADBPM010000084.1 GCA_902796595.1 uncultured Lachnospiraceae bacterium
CTGAGGCAGACGTCTCCCAAATGGGAGCCGCCAAAGCACGTCCCAAGAATGTCTGATACATTCTCGGGACTATGGTATAATAAGCGCATATTATATCTGCCTGCGGCAGACGTCTCCTAAATAGGAGCCGCCAAAGAACATCACAAGAATGTTTGATACATTCTCGGGACTGCGGTATAATGAAATTGCTTGAAAAGGTTTAATGATAATAACGAAGATGCCCACCGCTTAGAAAAGAGGATTATATGCAGGCAGTTAAAGGAAAAAGCATACTTCCGGGTATTGCTATCGGCAGGCTCCATATCTACAAAAAAGATGAAGACGAGATAAGAGAAGAAAAGACAGATGATACAGAGGGTGAGGTTAAAAGGTTTGAGTCTGCAAGGCGCGAGGCTGTAAGCGCACAGAGAAAGCTTTATAAAAAGGCGCTTGAAGAGTCCGGAGAGGATACTGCGGATATTTTTCTTGTGCACAGGATGATCCTTGAGGACAAGAGTCTTATAGATGAGATCTTAAGTCTTATAAAAGAAGGAAACTATACAGCAGAATACGCTGTAAGGGAAGCTTTCAACAGAGAAGCCGCAATTATAGCTGATACAGATGACAAATATCTTTCTGAAAGAAATTCGGATGTATATGATACTGAAAATGAACTGCTGGCGGCACTTAGAGGTGAGGAGTTGACAGCAGTAAAAAGAAAAGAACCTACCATATATCTTGCTGACGTTCTGTATCCAAGTGATATCGTGAAGGCTGACAGACATCTTTTTTGCGGTTTTGTGACAAAAGGAGGGAGTCCTGTAAGCCACACAGCTATCCTTGCAAAGAGCATGAATCTGCATGCTATTATTGATACAGGGAAGATCGATGAGGAGTGGGAAGGCAAGATCGGCATTATAGATGGTGATGCAGGCGATCTTTATATCGACCCGCCTGAACGGCTTATTGCGGAATTCAGAAAAAAGCAGGAAAATGAACTTCACGAAAAATCAAAACTGTCTGACCTTATAGGCAAAAAGAGCATTACTATAGATGGCAAGATAATCAAGCTTTTTGCCAATATAAATGATTCATCGGAAGTAGCCTGTGTAATGGAAAATGATGCTGAAGGAATAGGACTTATGCGTTCCGAATTCCTTTATTTCAACAGGGATGACTACCCTGATGAAGAAACCCAATTTAAAGCATACAAGAATGTGGTTTCAAGCATGGCACCAAAAAGAGTTATAATAAGGACCAGTGACCTTGGAGAAGACAAGATGGCTGATAATATGGATTTTGACCAGAAGGAAAATCCGGCTTTAGGCTACAGGGGAGTCAGAGTAAGCCTTATGAGGCGTGACCTCTTTAAGACAGAATTAAGAGCGATACTGAGGGCTTCGTGGTATGGCAATGTGGGAGTGATGTTCCCTATGCTTACCTCCGCGTGGGAACTTTCAGAATGTATAGATGTTCTTTATGAATGTGAGCGCGAGCTTATTTCGGAAGGGTATCAGATAAAACAGGTGTTAAAGGGGGCAATGGTTGAAACGCCTGCGGCAGTCCTTATAGCGGATGATCTTGCCGAAATGTGCGATTTTCTTTCGATAGGGACCAATGACCTCTGCCAGTATACACTGGCACTTGACAGGGAAAATGCAAATCTTGGTGTCTTCTATAACAGCCATCACCCGGCTCTGTTAAGGGAGATAGCAATGACAGTGGCGGCGGGACACAGACATAACTGCTTTGTGTCTATATGCGGGGAGCTTGCAGCAGATATTTCGCTTACAGGTGAGCTTTTAGGAATGGGGGTGGATGGTCTGTCGGTTGTACCATCGGAGCTTTTAAAAGTAAGAAAAAAGATAAGAAGCCTTGACCTCAGCAGTGAGGAATAGGCTTTAGGGGGGGACTGGTTGAAATGGAAAAGGACAGAAATTACTACGGTATGCTTTCGGGAATTATAGGTGTTCTTTGTAATTCTCTGCTTGCTGTCGTAAAAATAATAACAGGCATGGCACTGTCGTCTATGGCAGTTTTGGGGGATGGGTTTAACAACCTCTCGGATGCGGTATCAAGTGTGATAACCTTGGTCGGAGCCAAGGTTTCCGGCAAAGAGGCAGACGAGGAGCATCCTTTCGGACATGCGCGAATGGAATACGTTGCATCGGCAGTCGTAGCAGTGCTTATAATTCAGGTCGGACTTACACTTTTGCGCGATTCAGTGCAGAGAATATTTAAACCTGAGGCACTTTCTGTATATCCGATGGCACTTGCGATGCTTTTCCTTTCAGTTTTAGTTAAGGGCGGGCTCTTTATTTTCAACAGAAGATTAGGCAAAAAGAGCGGCTCAAAGCTTTTACTTGCTACAGCCAAGGATTCGTTTTTTGATATCATTACAACAAGTCTTACAATTGCAACAACTCTTATCTACGCATATACGAAGGTCAATCTCGATGCCTATGCAGGAGTTATCGTTTCTGTGGTTATAATCATAGCGGGAGCAGACATTTTAAAAGAAATGCTGACACCACTGATCGGGGCAAGGATGGACCCGGAGCTTGTAAGCGGGATAAATGATATAATTAAAAATGAGGAGGGGGTGCTGGGAAGCCATGACCTTGTTATCCATAACTATGGACCTGAGGAAAATATGGCGACTGTCCACCTTGAGCTTGACAAGGAACTTAGGCTTATAGATGCCCATAAGATAGCTGACAGGGTCGAAAAGGACGTATTTGAGCAGCTTAGCGTGCCGCTTGTCACACATATCGATCCTTCGGATATAAATGATCAGAGGACAAAAAGAGTCAGGGAAAGAGTAGTAAAAATAATAGAAGCACTTGATACAAAGCTTTCCATACACGATTTTCAGCTTGTAAAGGAAGGTGGCAGATACAAGGCGTCGTTTGACCTGATGGTTCCTGCTTCTTATTCCAAGGAAGTGACGAGAGAAAGAAAAAAGCAGGTTGATGAACTTCTTACGGCAATGAATTCAAGATATGCCTTTGAAATAACTCTTGACCATGGAATAAAAGAGGAAAGATAAGAAAAAACCCGACATGAGAAGTCGGGTTTTTCTTTTAGAAATCACTTGAAATCAGCTGAAATTGAATATAAGTGTAGCTATCCTTAATATGAAAAGTACAAATATCACCCACATTACAGGGCTGACATCGCGGATTTTTTTTGTAAATACCTTTGTGATTACCCATGAAATGATACCGAACATGATACCGTTTGCGATTGAGTATGTAAGAGGCATCATAAGGATAGCCATATAAGCGCCTACTGTATCGGCTATGTCACCGTCAAATCTTATCTTTGCCGCACTTGATACCATAAGCATACCTACATAGATAAGAGCAGGTGTTGTTGCAAATGATGGAATCGCAAGGAATATAGGGCTTAATACAAGTGATGCAAGGAAAAGGCATCCTGTTGTTATGGCAGAAAGACCAGTACGACCGCCTTCTGCAACACCGGCACTTGACTCAACAAAGCTTGTGATCGTTGAAGTACCAAGGCAGGCACCGAATACAGTTCCTATTGCATCTGAAAGAAGAATCTTTCCTGCATTTGGAAGCTTTCCGTCTTTGTCAAGAAGGTGAGCCTTATCTGCAACACCTACAACAGTTCCTACTGTATCAAAAAGGTCTACAAAAAGGAAAGAGAAAAGGATGGCTGTAAACTGTATGAGGTGCTCACCAACCCAGGTGAAGTTGAAATGGAAAGCAGTATTCTTTATACCGTCAAGGTGAAGACCTGATGAAAAATCAGGGAAAACACTGTATATGCCTGCATCAGGATTTACAACATACCAACCTGTCTTTTCTGCGATCATTCCGCAGATCCATGTGAAAATGATACCTATAAGGATAGAACCCTTTACATTGAGGGCTGAAAGGATAACAATCACGATAAAGCCGATAAGGGCAAGCATTACCTGTGGTGAGCTGAAATCGCCGAGAGCTATGAGGGTTGACTCATCTGCAACGGTGATCCCTGCACCCTTAAGACCGATAAGGGCGATAAAAAGACCGATACCGACAGTGATACCATATTTTACATTCTGAGGTATACCGTTTATTATTGCTTCTCTTGCTTTAAATATGGAAAGGATTATAAAAATTATACCTTCAACAAGGACTGCTGTAAGAGCGATGGTGAAAGGATCAGCTTCGTTCTTTAATTCTCCAAGACAGACTGTAAAGGCAAAATATGCATTTAATCCCATTCCTGCTGAAAGGGCTATAGGATAATTTGCAAGAAGTCCCATTATAAAGGTGGCAACAGCAGAAGCCAGTGCAGTGGCTACAAAAACACCGTTTTTATCCATTACCTGACCGAGGATATTCGGGTTTACTGCAAGGATATATGCCATTGCAAGGAAAGTTGTGACGCCGGCGATTATCTCAGTTTTAACTGAAGAACCGCGCTCTTTAATGTGAAACAGGTTTTCTAGCATAACAGATAAATCTCCTTTAAAAAATAGTAGCTGCTTTGGACAGCAATTTTGTATTATATCAAAAAAAAAGGAAAAGTATACCTTTTTTCGGCGTTTTATCTTATAATAAATCCTAATGCAATTTATCACCGGTTTTAGTTTGGACTTGAATTTTAGCTTAAAAGTGGTATCATATACAATGTGTTTTTATGTAACGTTAGAGAAATAGTCAGATCAGAAGGGAACAATATGAAAAAGGAACTTGAAAAAACATACGACCCAAAACAGATTGAGGACAGAATCTATAAAAACTGGCTTGATCAGAAATATTTTCACGCCGAAGTCAATCCAAATAAGAAACCATTTACAATAGTAATGCCTCCTCCAAATATCACAGGACAGCTCCACATGGGACACGCTCTTGATAATACCATGCAGGATATCCTTACAAGATTCAAGAGAATGCAGGGATATGAGGCACTCTGGCAGCCTGGCACAGACCACGCCAGTATAGCTACCGAGGCAAAGATTGTTGCCAAGCTTAAAGAAGAAGGCACAAGCAAGGAAGAACTCGGCAGAGAGAAATTCCTTGAAAGAGCATGGGACTGGAGAAAGCAATACGGTACACGTATCACATCGCAGCTTAAGAAGCTTGGTTCTTCATGTGACTGGGATCGTGAGCGCTTTACTATGGACGAAGGTTGTTCTGAAGCGGTAAAGGAAGTCTTTGTAAAGCTTTACGACAAGGGACTTATCTATAAGGGTTCACGTATTGTCAACTGGTGTCCTCACTGCCTTACTTCAATTTCAGATGCGGAAGTTGAATATGAAGAGCAACAGGGACATTTCTGGCATATAAAGTATCCTCTTGTTGATGAAAACGGCAAGCCAAGTACAACCGAGTTCCTTGAATTTGCCACAACAAGACCTGAGACCATGCTTGGAGATACTGCTGTTGCAGTCAATCCTGAGGATGAGAGATATAAGTATCTTAAGGGAAGATATGTATGGCTTCCTATAGTAAACAAGCCTATTCCTGTAGTAGAAGATTCCTATGTTGATATGGAGTTCGGTACCGGTGTTGTAAAGATAACACCTGCACATGACCCTAACGACTTTGAAGTAGGTAAGCGTCATGATCTTCCGGAGATAAATATACTTAATGATGATGCCACTATCAATGAAAACGGCAGCAGATTTGAGGGTATGGACCGCTACGAGGCAAGAAAGGCTATCGTAGAGGAACTTGAAAAAGAAGGTCTTCTTGTTCGCATAGAGGATTATTCACATAACGTAGGTACCTGCTACAGATGTCACACCACTGTAGAGCCTATGATAAAGAAGCAGTGGTTCGTAAAGATGGATGAGCTTATAAAGCCAGCAGCAGATGCTGTTAAAAATGGCGATATAAAGCTTATTCCTGAGAGAATGACCAAGACCTATTTCAACTGGACAGATAATATCCGCGACTGGTGCATAAGCCGTCAGCTCTGGTGGGGTCACAGGATCCCTGCATGGTATTGCGAGGACTGCGGTGAGACTATAGTATCAAAGGATGTGCCGTGCGAGTGTCCTAAGTGCAAGAGCAAGCGCCTTACTCAGGACCCTGATACTCTTGATACATGGTTTTCATCAGCACTTTGGCCATTTTCAACACAGGGCTGGCCTAAGGAGACTCCTGAATTAAAGTATTTCTACCCTACAGATGTACTTGTTACCGGTTATGATATCATTTTCTTCTGGGTTATCAGAATGATCTTCTCAGGATATGAACAGACCGGAAGGGCTCCATTCCATACGGTACTTTTCCATGGCCTTGTAAGAGATTCACTTGGTCGCAAGATGAGTAAATCTCTTGGAAATGGTATCGATCCTCTTGAGATCATTGATAAATACGGTGCTGATGCTTTAAGACTTACTCTTATAACCGGAAACGCACCCGGCAATGATATGCGTTTCTACAATGAAAGAGTAGAGGCAAGCCGTAACTTTGCAAATAAAGTATGGAACGCAAGCCGTTTCATCATGATGAACCTTGATGCGGCGGATGTGCCTGCAGAGATCGATTTTAACAAGCTTACTCCTGCAGACAAGTGGATCATTTCACGTTGCAATGATGTTGTAAAGGAAGTTACAGAAGGTCTTGATTCCTTCGAACTTGGTATTGCAGTTCAGAAGGTATATGATTTTATCTGGGAAGAGTTCTGCGACTGGTACATTGAAATGGTCAAGCCACGTCTTTACTCTGATACAGATGAAACAAAGGCTGCAGCGCTCTGGACTCTTAAGAATGTCCTTATAACTGCACTTAAGCTTCTCCATCCTTACATGCCTTTTGTCACAGAAGAGATCTATACAACTCTTCGCGAGGATGAGCCGAATGAAGAAGTAAAGGCAAAGATGGAAGAGTCTATCATGATCTCTGACTGGCCGGTTTACAAAAATGAGTGGCATTTTGAAAAGGAAGAACGCAATATTGAAATGATGAAGGAAGCTGTAAAGGCTATCCGTAATGTGCGTACATCAATGAATGTTCCTCCTTCAAGAAAGGCAAATGTATTTGTTGTTTCGAATGATGAATCTGTCCGTACATCATTTACAGAAGGCAAGGTTTTCTTTGATTCACTTGCTCATGCCGCAGAGGTAAATATTCAGTCAGATAAAAATGGAATCGCAGACGATGCTGTATCTGCGGTTATTCCTGAAGCTACCATATACATGCCTTTCTCAGACCTTGTAGATGTTGATAAGGAAATAGAACGTCTTACAAAGGAAAAGAAGAGACTTGAGGGTGAGCTTAAGAGATCACATGCGATGCTCACAAACGAGAAGTTCCTTTCAAAGGCACCGGCTGAAAAGGTTGCTGAAGAAAAGGAAAAACTTGCCAGATATGAAGATATGATGAAGAAAGTTGATGAGGAACTTGCTCATCTTCAGTAAATTTGCTCGTAAGCCCCTAAAAAGATTTGTAAAAAATTCTAAAGCATGGTATATTTATTGTAAATGATTTAAGCCTTAAGTGTTCTATCAGCAAAAATATACCATGCTTTTTTGGAGGGTGATTATGGCCGATAACAACAATCTGTCTGATGGATTTGACCTTTCTTTAGAAGACCTTTTAAAAAATGATACAGCGGAAGAAACACCTGAGAATCTCAAGTTGGACTGGAGAAGCAGATCTATTGTTTCCATTTCGGAAGATGCAATGGAAGCTTATATCATGCTTTGGCCTCTTAACGATGAAGATATGGTCACACTTGAGGATATCATAGGTTTTCTTATTTCAAAACAGGTAAAATTCGGATTTCTTGAAGATGAGATCGAAAGGATATTAAATGACCACATCTTTCTTGAAGAAGTCTGTGTGGCACGTGGTGTTCCTCCTGTTCAAGGTGAAGACGGCTATTTTGAAATGTTTATAAAAAAAGCAGGAGAAAGAAAGCCTGTCATCAATCCTGACGGAACTGTAAATTATGCTGCTTATGAGGCTGTTTCTGTCGTTGAAAAGGATCAGCTCATAGCAAAGTATCATAAGGGTAAAATAGGTAAAGACGGCAAGAACATAAAAGGTGATAAGGTTGTTGCCAATAAAGGACAGGAAAAAAGGCCATACACCGGTAAAGGCTTTTATACCAACGAAGATAAAACTGAATATTATGCTACGTTCAGCGGCAGGGCTGATTATACAGAAAATTCGCTTATAGTAAGCCATGTACTTGATGTGGCAGAAGATGTGGATATCAAGTATGGAAATATAGATTTTGCAGGTGATGTCAATGTCAAGGGGGATGTACTTTCGGGAATGTATATCCGCACTACCGGTTTCCTTACTGTGGATGGACACGTTGAAGATGCAGAGCTTACTGCTGCCAAGGGTATCATACTAAAAAACGGTATGCAGGGAAGTGGAAAGGGTCATATCAGGACTGACGGCAATGTTGAAGGAAGGTTCTTTGAACAGACTATAATCGAAGCCGGCGGCAATGTTCATGCCAATTCCATTCTTTCATGCGATATTACTGCAAAGGGCAGCGTGAAGGTGGACGGCAATTTTGGAGCACTTGTTGGTGGTGTAATCCGTTCAAGAAGCTTTGTGGAGGCTGCTTATATTGGAAACCTCAGCAATGTCAAGACTGAGATAATAGTCGGTACTAAGGGAGATCCTAAGGTACTCTTAAAGCAGCTTGAAGACCAGCTTATGAAAGCTACTAAAAACCTTTATACAGTCGAAGGTAAGAAAAAAGTTCTTGATGATGCAGTGGCAAAGGGAATAAAAGACCCAAGGATCACAGAACTGCATAAGGCTGTAATGAGAGAGAAGATTAGTTTGAATTCAGAAATAATGGAGATCAGGAAGCGCAGGGATGAGCTTGCGGAGTTTATTTCAAACGCTCAGAATGCACGCGTGGTTGCAAGTGAACAGGCTTATCCGGGAACCATGATAACGGTTAACGGAGCAAAGCTGCGTATCCCTGATATCGTAAATGGAGTGACTATAAAGCTTCGCGATGGCAAGGCTGTTATGGTTAGAAATTAAGGAGATTTCAGGATGCTTGATTTTGAAAAAGAGCTCGAAAAGTTTACTCCGAGCCTTGAGGTGAACGACGCAGAAGATTCGATCCGCAACAACGATATGTCTGATATCGCTGATCTTATTAAGGAGATAATAGAGGAGAACAGGAAGTAAATGCGTTGTCCATACTGTCGAAGTGAACTAACAGAAAATAATACCTGCCCCGGATGCGGCAGGAATATGATAAAATTTAAAAAGCTTTACAGAATATCCAACAGGTTTTACAATGAAGCACTCAGTAAAGCAAAGGACAGAGACCTTACGGGAGCTATCATAAAGCTTCGCAACTGTCTTAAGGTTGATAAAAGAAATGTAGACGCCAGAAACCTTTTAGGACTTATTTATTATGAGACAGGTGAAAGCATAGAGGCGTTGAGCCAGTGGGTAATAAGTAAGAACTACAAGGAAAAGGATAATATTGCTGACAGGTATATTTCTATGATACAGGATGATCCGGTGAGACTCTCCCGTATCAATCAGCTTGTTAAAAAATATAATGCGGCTCTTGAAACAGCAAAGAACGGTAATCCTGATATAGCTATAATCTCGCTTAAAAAAGTGACGGCAGAGGAGCCTCATTTTTTAAAGGCTTTACAGCTGTTGGCACTTCTTTATATAAAAAATAAAGATTACACAAGGGCAAGGAAATATCTTAATATGGCTTCAAAGATAGATGTTTCCAACCCTATAACAAATGAGTATCTTAAGGAAGTTTCAAAGCACTCCGAAGAGATAACCGAAGCCCAGGTGAAGGCTGTAAAGGTTGAGGACAGGTATGTATCTGGCAGAGAGTCCTTTGCACCGAAGTCAACCTATAAGGAATATCACCCGAATTTCATGCCATGGATAACCCTGATTTTGGGTGTAGCAATAGGCATAGCCTTTTTTATGACAGCAATTGTGCCGGGAGTAAAAGAACAGGCTGTGGAAAACAGCAGAGCTGATATAGTAAAGGTCAATGAAGAGATAGCAAAGGCAAATTCAGACCTTGATGCTGTAAAAACTGAAAATGATCTGCTTACAAAGCAGGTAAACGACCTCAAAACTCAGCTTGGCAAGCCTACGGGGACAAGCAGTGCATCGGGTTCGGCTGTTTCAAGTGGAAGTGCAGTTGCAGCATACAATTATCTCTTTAAGGCAGTTTCGTATTATCTTGTTCAGGATAATGAAAATACAGCAAGCACTTTGATCAAGGTTACAAAAACAGATATCACCAATAAAGATGCTCTTGCTCTTTATAATACTATGGCGGAAGCTGTATTTGCAGACCAGTCTGTTGCACTTTTTAATCAGGGAAGAGATACTTACAACAATGGAAAATATGATGATGCGATAAAACTTTTGCGTGATTCACTGAAGATGGACCCTGACAATGTAGATTCGATATATTTCCTCGGACGTGCATACGACAGAAAGGGTGACAGCAAGAGGGCAGAAGCATTTTATAGAAAGGTGCTTACAGATTACAGCAATTCAAACAGGGCACCTGAGGCAAGATCAAGACTTAAAGCACTTGGAGTAACATTAGAGTGAAAAAACAGATAAAGATAAAATATATTTCAAAAGATATAGAAAAGCTAAGATATATTGCAGGCAATTCCGACTGGATAGACCTTAGGGTTGCATGTGATATATCCATGAAGAAAGGCGAGTTCAGACTGATTCCTTTGGGAATCGCAGTAGAACTGCCCAAGGGTTATGAGGCACATATAGTGCCAAGAAGTTCTACTTACAAAAATTTTGGATTGATCCAGACAAACCACATGGGAGTCGTGGATGAATCTTATTGCGGAGATAATGATGAATGGATGTGGCCTGCGCTTGCATTAAGAGATACAGAACTTCATGTAAATGATAGAGTCTGCCAGTTCCGTATCATGGAACATCAGCCGGAGATTGAATTTGAAGAAGTAGATTCATTGGAAAGCCCTGACAGGGGCGGATTTGGAACGAGCGGGAAGAATTAATTCTTCCCGCTCGCATTTTCAGATTCATTATTCTGTTTGTAAAGAAGATATTCAGCGTAGTCTTTCATTTCTGTGGCATTTTCAGGCGTAAGCTGCTGATAAAGGTTGAAAAATTCTACAATATCTTTATCGAGGACTTCTCCACCGACCGGAAGATAAGCATCCGAAACACCAAGCAGATAGTCACATGAAACATCAAAGTATTTTGAGAGAGCGATGAGCTTGTCAAAAGAAGGTTCGTTTCTCTTGGACTCATAGTTTGATATAGCGGTGGGCTTAAGACCTAATATATCTGCAAGTTCACTTTGTGTAAGCTTATGCTTCTGCCTGAGGTTTTTTAATCTGACGTTGAAATTCATTATTACCTCCAAGACAAGATTTTTATTTCATTCTTATTAACATAATAACCCTGACTTTTCATTTTGTCAATAAAATTTCAACTATCTCATGTTTGCTGTGTAATAAATTTAAACATTTGACGTATTGCACGACCTGACCACGAAAAGAGAAAAAACCTCCTTATTTACTTAATGAGTTTGTGTAAAGATATATAAAAGATGAAAAAAATTTATGGTTGTGTTATAATGATACTGATGGGGTCAAAAGTTCATAGAAAAACTGTTTGACCGGTATAGACAGTTACTTACATTTGGTTTGCGAGGTAATATTTATGTCTGATGAAGCGAATGAAATAAGTCTTGACCTACTCGGATCTTTGGTATCTGAAATGATGTTTCTTTTTGACAGAGAGGGCAGGCTTCTTAGCTGTTCTGATTATGCAAGAACAGAGATGGGATACTTTTCAAGTGAATATCCGGGGAACTTTTCAAGAATCTTTCCGGGGGCTAAACTTGATGAAACAGGGAGAAAGCCTGTGCGTACAGATATGTACAGAAAAAATGAAACGTGTTTTCCTGTAGTTCTTAAGATAAACAAGGTTAATAATGATGTATATTTTGCGTGTGCAGATGACAGAACAGATGTAAAGGCTCTTTCTATAGAAATAAATAATCTTAAGGAAGAACTAAACACAGCACAGGCATATAAAAATGAATTTGTTTCCAATATAACACATGAGCTGCGCACTCCGGTCAATGGTATTCTCGGAATGGCAAGAGCCCTTCTTGATTCGGATCTTACACCGTATCAGCTTGATTATGTAAATACGATCGAGCGAAGCTGCATCAATATGAGCAAGATCATCAATGATATGCTCGATTTTTCAAAGATGGCAGCAGGAAAGCTTACTCTGGAGAATAAGCCTTTTGCCTTCAGGGACTTCATAAATAAGACTATGGCTTCAAATGTTACTCTTATAAATGAAAAGGGATTGAAGCTTATCTTGAATGTATCAGATGATATTCCTAAAGTTCTTGTAGGAGATGAATTAAGACTTACTCAGATTCTTAACAACTTTATGAGTAATGCGATAAAATTTACAACCGTCGGACATATAGCTGTAGATGTATCTCTTACAAAAAATGAGGAAAATTACGCTGAACTCTTTTTTATGGTAATGGATACAGGCATAGGCATTGCCAAGGAGGATATGAACAAGCTTTTCAAGAGCTTTTCGCAGGTCGATGCATCCATAACAAGAAGGTTTGGCGGCACAGGTCTTGGTCTGTCTATCTGCAGGCAGCTGGTTGAAATGATGGGCGGCTCGATAAAGGTAGAAAGTGAAGAAGGAAGAGGAAGCTCCTTCTCCTTCTCTGTTATTCTCGGGAAGCCTGAAAATGAAGAGAAGTCTTTAAATGATATTGAGTTTCCTTCCGGTAATTTCGTTTACGAAGGAAATGGTCAATATACAGAGACTGCAATGGACAACAGCTCTTATCCGAACAAAAGACACTCTGGACTTGATTTTTTTAAAAGTCTGGAAGATGACTATGAACTCAGCACAGAGGGAAATCTTAAGCAGATAAAATCCTTTATGGATAAGCTTATTATATGTATAGAACTTGGCAACTGGGAAAAAGCGGAAAATTTCTCAAGTGCGGTGAAAAATCTTATTTCTGATGATGAATCAGATAAGAAGCTAAAGAGAGATGCCTTCAGACTTGAGCTTGTAGTAAGACGTGAAAGCTACGACGAGTCTATTAAACTTTTTAATAATTTAAAAGCAGAACTTGAAGAAATGTATCCGGAGAGTAGAGATAAATGACAGCAAATATATTGATCGTTGATGATGTAATGACAAATCTTGCTGTGCTTTCGGGAGTTGTAAAAAATTCCGGTTATGTGGCAAGACCTGTGCAGAGTGCAGGTGAGGCAAGAAAGGCAATAGCGGCTATGATGCCTGATCTTATTCTTCTTGACATCACTATGCCGGATATTGACGGATTCGAATTTTGCCGTATTCTTAAAAATGATCCGAAAACGTCGGGTATACCGATAATATTTGTATCTGCGCTGAATGATCAGGAAACTAAGAGAAAGTGCTTTGCTTTGGGTGCAGCGGACTTTATCGAAAAGCCTTTTAATACAAGTGAAGTTACAATGCGTATTGATACGCAGATCAAAAATATAACACTGAAGCGAGAATTGGAAAAATATAACATACGACTTCACAAAATGATGAAGGATCAGTTTCAAAAAATTTCCAACGATCAGCGCTTTTTGATATATGGTCTGGTGAAGCTTGCAGAAAGCAGAGAAGACCCGACAGGGACACACATGATAAATGTGTCGGTCAATTCCAAGTTTTTGGCGCAGAGCCTCCAGCTTTCGCCGAAGTATGAAAAAGAGATAAGCAATAATTTTATTGAGGATATCGAATTGGCAGCTCCTTTGCATGATATTGGAAATCTTGCGATAGGAGACAGGATATTACTGAAAAAAGGAAAGCTTACTCCAGATGAGATGATGGTAATGAAGACTCATACCGAGATAGGTGCGAGAACACTTAAGGAAATTCACGAAAAAAATGAATATTCCGAGTATCTTGGCATGGCGACAGATATAGCATATTTCCACCATGAAAAATGGAACGGAACCGGATATCCTAAAAACCTTAAGGGTGAGGAGATACCGATTTCAGCAAGGATTTTTTCAATAGTGGATGTTTATGACACTCTTACAAGGGAAAAATGCTACAGAAATGCCTATTCACATGCAGATGCAGTTGATATCATAGAAGGTGAAGCAGGTATAAGTTTTGATCCGGATATAGTTGACATATTTTTGAAAATTCAGAATCAGCTGAGGAGAAATTAAAGTGTCTGTAACGAGTCTGGAACCTATAATAAGGATTTTTGTTGAATCGACAAAGATCGAAATGTTAAACTTTGACAATTATCTGATGGCTGCAGAAGGCGAAGGCTACTTTACAAGGGATGTACTTTCCCAGATGGTAAAGATAGTCCGCGAACTCAGGTCCAAATCAGATATGCTTCTTTATGATAATATCGCTCTTGTAAGCGGAGCTCTGGAAAGATTGCTCGACAGCTACAGAGATCAGCGTGCCGAAACGCCCGACTTTGATCAGATGGATCAGGTTCTTGCGGGGTATTCTGCCTTTGTGCAGATGGAAGCGGACAAGCTTTCAGGCGGAAGAGCAGTTGATGGAAGCACGGACTCTGTTATGGAGCTTATAAACTCTATGGATACGGGACTGGTCGGGTTTGGAAAGTCTCCGACAAGGCAGCCGGGGGAAAGAAGAAGGTTCTATATTGCAAGTCAGATAGAGACTTTCACACCTGATGAAGTCGCAGATAAGGAAAGCACTGAGGAAACGGGCGAACCTTGCGAAACTTACGAGGAAGAAGCAGAAGAGGGCGTTGAAAAAAAGAATGCTGATGCCAAGACTCCTGAGGAGGTTCTTGTCACTTTAAAGAACAAGCTTACTTCATATACTATAAGTGACGATGAAATGGAGGAATTAAGGCAGATCGCATTTGACCTTGACGACATCTTATCATGCTTTATTTCAGAAGAGAATAAGGACAATCAGATCTGCGTGATACTTTCTGAGATAAATCGGTCCCTTGGAAACTGGGTTGAAAGAAACCGCCTCACCGATCTTTCGGGAATCGTGACAAAAGCAAGGATCGTGGCGCATGAAAATGCGGTCAAACAGGGAAAAGAGGTTAATGTTACACTTGACCTTGATGAAGACGATAGTGAAGAAAAGAGGATATGCCGGATCGAGAAATATAAGGTAGGACCTCTTTCAAGGGCTGTGACGCATATTGTAAGAAATGCTGTAAGTCATGGTATAGAAACGCCGGAGGAAAGAAAAGCGGCAGGAAAGGATGCAGTTGGCAATATAAAAGTAGGTATTCACAGCATCAAGGATAATGGAGGAGTGGAGCTTTATTTTGAAGATGACGGCAGAGGTTTTGATACAAATGCGGTTATCCGTCGCGCTTCGCTTCGAGGGATACTTACAAAACCTATGGATGATTATTCTGAAGAAGAGATCATGCAGCTGCCTTTTGTTTCAGGATTTAATCAGCGCAATGACAGGACTTCGGGCGCATCAGGTGTAAATGCAGGTGCAGAGGCGTCGGCAAAGCTGATAAGAGAAATTCATGGCAAAGTAAAAATTAGGAGTGAGAAGGGTAAAGGTACCAGAGTAACGATAAAATTGCCTTATGATCATATTTCTGATCTGGCGAATTTTCTTTGATGACACAGTTTAGAGGGGTTCATTTGTTATGAAGATATTGCTTGCTGAGGATGATTTCGCAAGTCGCAAATTTGCACAGAAGTTTCTTTCCAAATATGGTGTTGTAGATGCCACAACTGATGGCGAGGAAGCTGTGGCAGCATGGGAACTTGCATACGAAGACGGAGAACGCTATGACCTTATATGCCTTGATATCATGATGCCGAAGATTGATGGGGTGGAGGCCCTTGCAAGGATAAGGGATGCGGAAGCACATGCCAACATCCCTTTTGAAAAACAATCCAAGATAATCATGATAACAGCCCTGTCTGACATGAAATATGTCGATGGTGCATTTGAACTTGGATGTGACGGTTATGCCACAAAGCCGCTTAATACGGTCAAGTTTGAAGAAGTTTTGGGTAGAATGGGACTTTTGGACAATGAGCTTTAAAAGAAGGATAAGATACCTTATAACAGGCAATATGCCTATTGCTTTGCCTGTTATTTTTCTTTACAGAATGTTTTTATTTTCAGTGCTTACACCCTTGTGGTTTTATACTGCAAATGTGGCACTGAGGGCAGCCGGATACAGTTATATTACCTTGAACAATCTTGCGCCCTTTCTTCTGCATCCGTTTGCATGGATATTTTTGGCATTTTGGCTTGTGGTTTTTGCGTTTTTAGCTCTTTTTGAGCAGGCGTTTTTGATATTTTCGTATTCAAGAACAGCGCAACATCTGGAGTTCAGATTTTCTGACCTGTTTTCGTGTATTGCAAGACTTGTAAGACATCCTGTCAAAAGAAATGTCTTTGGTATTGCCTTGTTTTCTTTTTTGTTAGAAGTACTGATAATGGCTCCGTGTTCACCTTTTTTGATAAAGAAGGTAAGGAGCCTTTTTGCTGTGCTTAATTTTGTTTTTTTAAATAAAGCAGGTACCCTGTTATTTATGATAGGACTGCTCTTGCTTTTTTATGCGGCTTTATGTAGGCTTTTTATTGTTCATTATTACACTCTTGAAAATCTGAATACTCATGAATGTGCTGTTAAAAACGCCGGTCTGATAAGAAGAAATGGTAAAAAAACAGTGCTCTTTGCGGTTTTGCTTTTTCTTGTTATCGGTATGGCGACATGGTTTTTTTATGCTGCTTTGACATTTGTGGTCGTAAGCTTTATGCATCTTTTTATGAGCGGGGATGTGGTGCTTGCTGCATATATGCAGTTTTCAGACAGACTGAACTACTTCTTCATACTTATTTCGGACACTCTGTCATTGTATATATTTGAAAGAATAGCGGTGAAGAAATTTTATCTGCTAAAGGACAGACTCAACGAGCTTACAAGTCATGAGGAAATGAGGGGGTACAAGATTGAGACCAACAGGCTCATGAGAAATATAAGCATTCTCATGGTTGTTGTTATGATCATCGTGACCATAGCCTCTACTTCAAATATCGTCTTAAATGGTGTCAGAGATATCGGTGGTATAAGTATCTGGTGCAATTTTTCTGCCCATAAGGGAATGTCTGCCATGGCACCGGAAAATACGATTCCGGCAATGGAAAAGGCTATCAGTGCGACAGCAGATTACAATGAACTTGATGTACATTTGAGTAAGGACGGTTATCTTGTTGTCATGCATGACTCGTCCTTTAAAAGAACTTGCGGGGTGAAGGGCACCATTGAAAAATCTACTCTGAAAAAGATAGAAAAACTCGATGCAGGAAGCTTCTTTTCTTCTGAATATTCAGGGACTAAGGTGCCGCTTCTTGACGAAGTTATGGAGTTATGCAAGGGTAAGATAAAGCTAAACATAGATGTCAAGCCTGTTAATGGAAATGATAGAAAGATCGCAGCAAAGGTAGTCAGTAAAATACATGAATTTGATTATACGAACCAGTGTGTTGTCACATCTCTATCAAAAAAAGTGCTTGATGAGGTGAAAAGGCTGGACCCTGATATAAAGACCGGATACATTTTAAATATGGCTTCGGGTACATTTTACAAAATGGAAGGTATTGACTTTTTTAGTCTGAAATATACAACTGTTACTGCAGAAGGCGTGCAGGGGGCACATTCAATGGGACGCGAGATATGGGCGTGGACAGTGAATGACAAGGACGACCTTCTTAAAATGCAGAGTCTCGGGGTGGACAATGTTATAACAGATAATGTGGTGTTTGCAAGAAAGGTTTACTCCGAAAAATTTGACAGCCATTCTATAATAGGAATAGTAAAGATGGCTTTGACACACTGAGAGGGAGATGAAAGTACATGAAATATGATTTTACAACTATGCTTGACAGACATGGAATGGACGCGATAGCAACAGACCCTCCGGAAGGGCTTTTTGCAAAGACTGATCCGGAATTTTCAAGAATACCTATGTGGGTTGCGGATATGAATTTTAAAACTTTTCCTGTGATCACAGAAGCAATGAGAAAAAGGCTTAATCATCCGGCTTTCGGGTATTTTACCCCGCGTGAGGAATATTTCAACCAGATAATTGAATGGCAGAAGGAAAGAAATGGTGTAGAGGGGCTTACAAAAGAAGCCATAGGCTATGAAAATGGCGTTCTTGGTGGTCTGATCTCTGCAGTAAATGTTATGTGTTCGCGAGGTGATAATATCCTGCTTAATTCACCGACTTATATAGGCTTTACGCACTGCCTTAAGGACAACGGCTATAATATAGTTCTTTCTCCTTTAAAGAAAGACGATAAGGGCATATACAGGCTCGATATCTGCGACATGGAAAGAAAGATCGTTGAAAACAATATTCATGCCGCAATTTTCTGCTCTCCGCATAATCCATGCGGTAGAGTATGGGAGAAGGAAGAGCTTGAAGAGGTGACTGAACTTTTTAAAAAATACGATGTTCAGGTTGTCTGCGATGAAATCTGGTCGGACCTTATAATGCCGGGGTATAAACATATTCCTTTTCAGAGTGTGAGCGAGGATGCGAGACAGAGAACAGTGGCGCTTTACGCCCCTTCAAAAACTTTCAACCTTGCAGGGCTTATAGGAAGTTATCATATCATTTACAACAAAAAGCTTCGTGAAAGGGTGTTAAAGGAATCAAGCCTTTCTCATTATAATTCCATGAATGTCCTTTCTATGTATGCTCTTATCGGGGCTTACACCAAAGAGGGCGGAGAATGGCTTGACGAACTTGTAAAGGTACTATATGATAATGCAGAATATGCCGTTGAAATGATAGATAGGCATTTCAAGGGTGTAAAGGCAACAAGACCAGAAGGAACCTATATGCTTTTCCTTGACTGTACAAACTGGTGCAGGGAACATGCTAAAAGCCTTGACTGGCTTTTAGCGGAAGGAAACAGAGTAGGTGTTTTATGGCAGGATGGCAGACCATTTCATGGAGAGTGCCATATACGGATGAATCTGGCACTTCCTGCGGCAGTTGTAAAGGAAGCTTTCCATAGACTTGACAGATATGTTTTTAATGCGTGATAGGTGGTTAAGAAGTTGGATAAAAGATTATTTTTAAAAAAGGCTGTTGGTTTTCTTATTTTAATGCTTGCGTTTTTCTGCTTTTTTTCAGGAGATGCCTATGCCGGTAAGAAATCGAAAAAATCATCAAAAAAGCCTGCATATTATACGATAACGCCAAGGACCAAGCCTTGCAGGAAGATGTATTTTAACTCGACATATGGTAAAACAACAAAGAACAGCTATACCATAAGGTCTTATATGGATAAGCTTGAGAAAAAAGGCGGCGGTACGCTGGTACTGAAAAAGGGAACTTATTATTTAAACAACACTGTCTATATCTCAAGCAATGTAAAACTTGTATTTAATGACGGGGTAGTCCTCAAAAAAACCTACAAGAAGTACTATGGCTTCAGCGGGGCTTTTCCGCCGTCGCTTTCTATGTTTATGCTGTGTGCTCCCAAGATAGCCACTAAATCCTACGGATATAAGCCGGGAAAATTTCCGAAGGCATACAAAAAATATAACGGTGTACACGATGTAAAGATTTTAGCCAAGGGGAAATGCACCATAGACCTTTGCAATGTAAAGGATAATGCCAAGAAGGTCGGAGCCATCGGCTTTGAAATGGGTCATAACAAAAATATAATCATTGACGGCATAACATTTAAAAATTGCGATAACGGGCATTTTATAGAACTTGATGCAGGTAAAAATGTTACGGTGAAAAACTGCACCTTCAAAGACATGAGAGACCACAAGAATGCCAAGCGTGAAGCTATAAATATAGATAATCCTGAGAACAGAGGCTTTACAGTTACATGGAGTTCGTATGATAAGACAGGGTGTAGCGACATAAGCATTGAACGCTGTATCTTTAAGGACGTAAATGCAGGAATCGGTGATCACAATTATGTAAAAGAACATCCTCATAAAAATATATATGTGGGCAACTGTGTGTTCGATGGGTGTTATGCATACGGGATCCATGCTGAAAACTGGAAGGATTCCGAAATAAACTGCTGTATATTTAAAAATATGCCAAATTCCGAAAATGCATGGATAGGCTATCCGATAGCGGGAGATTATATGGATAACCTTATTGTGGATCGCTGCGAATTTAATAATACATACTGTGTTATAAGGATAGACAAAAACTGCAATATGACTCCTGACTGCCTCTGGTATACTAATATTTACAAAAATGTGGTCACAGATGTTATTGATAATAACGGGGAGATATGGACCTTTGACAAGGCAAAAAATGTATTTGCGATCGCTGCACCTAAACAGACTCCTCAGACAGAAACAACCGCAGCTACATCATCAGCTGTAAATGTCAATGTACCGCAGAGCGCAATTCCTAAAATAGCATCAGATTCCGCGATAAATACAGGAATGTAAGACTGTAAAGAAAAAAACTTGACAGATGAATTTGCGCGGAGTATAATGCCATAGGTATGGAAAAAATACTTGATGATGTCGAAACAAGAGTCAGAGCCGCAAAGCTTTTTGATCAATATGGCGCATTGCTTAAGGATAATGCAAGAGGGATATTTGAAGAATATTTTTCAGATGATCTTTCTTTATCAGAAGTGGCAAGCCACGCCGGTATTACAAGGCAGGGGGTTCACGACTCCATTAAGAGAAGCTTGGGGCAGCTTGAAGAATATGAATCAAGGCTGCAGCTTGTTTCGAGGCGCGAAGAAGCAGAAATACTTATAAGTGAGCTTGAAAAGATAAGCCTTAAAAGCAACGACAAGGCTCTTAAGAAAATTGCAGTAAAACTTGAAAGTTTAGTATAATAGTATAAAAGGAGGAAGCGAAATGGCATTTGACAGCCTTACAGCCAGACTCCAGGAAGTTTTTAAAAACCTCAGAGGTAAGGGAAAGCTTTCTGAAGCAGATGTAAAGTCTGCTTTAAGAGAAGTCAAAGTAGCCCTTCTTGAGGCGGATGTCAACTTCAAAGTAGTCAAGGACTTCATAAAGACAATAGAGGCAAGGGCAGTCGGTGCAGAAGTGATGAATTCACTTACTCCTGGGCAGATGGTCATAAAGATAGTTAATGAGGAGATGGTAAGTCTCCTTGGTTCCGAGAAAAAGGAAATAAAAGTTCTTCCTCGTGACCAGATAACTATAGTCATGATGTGCGGTCTTCAGGGTGCCGGCAAGACTACCACTACGGCAAAGCTTGCAAAGAAGCTTTCAAGCAACAAGATAAAGCCTTTGCTTGTTGCCTGCGATATATACAGACCTGCGGCTATCAAGCAGCTCCAGGTAAACGGTGAAAAGGTAGGCGTTCCCGTATTTACAATGGGTGATGACCATGCCCCTTGCGATATCGCGAAGGCAGCAGTTGCCCATGCAAAAGAAAATGGCGAAAATCTCCTTTTCCTTGATACAGCCGGTCGTCTTCAGATTGATGAAGCTATGATGGATGAGCTTGTCAAGATAAAGGACACAGTAGATGTCACAGAGACCATTCTTGTTGTGGATTCCATGACAGGTCAGGAAGCCGTAAATGTTGCAAAGACATTCGATGAAAAGATCGGTGTGGATGGCATCATCCTTACAAAGCTCGATGGTGATACCAGAGGCGGTGCAGCTCTTTCTGTAAGAGCAGTTACAGGAAAGCCTATAGTGTATGCCGGTATGGGTGAAAAGCTTACAGATCTCGAGGAATTTTATCCTGATCGTATGGCAAACAGGATTCTTGGTATGGGTGATATTCTTACTCTTATCGATAAGGCATCCAATTCGATCGACATTGAAAAAGGTAAGGAGCTTGAAAAGAAGATCCGCAAAGCGGAATTTGATTACAACGATATGCTTGACCAGTTCGAGCAGATGAAAAAACTTGGTTCCCTCAAAGATATCATGGGGCTTATGCCTTCCAAACTTACCAGTAAGCTTGGTGATGCGGATATGGATGAATCTGAAAATCAGATGAACCGCGTAAAGGCAATAATACTTTCCATGACAAAGGAAGAGAGAGCAAACCCGAACCTTTTAAATCCTTCCCGCAAGAACAGGATAGCAAAGGGTGCAGGAGTTGATATTTCCGAGGTCAATCGTCTTGTAAAGCAGATGGATCAGATGAAAAAGCTGATGAAGCAGATGGGCGGTATGATGAAGGGAAAGCATAAAGGCGGTTTTGGAAGCAGGTTTAAAATGCCGTTTGGATTTTAATGTCCCGGCTTTTTAATAAATAAATCACACATTAATTTTTGGAGGAATATTTAAAATGGTAAAGATCAGACTTATGAGAATCGGTATGAAGAAGAAACCTTTCTATAGAGTTGTCGTTGCTGACGAAAGAGTAGCTCAGCATGGTAACTTTATCGAGCAGATCGGTACTTATGATCCAAATAAGGAACCAGCTGCAATCAATATCGATGCAGATCTTGCAAAGAAGTGGATCGGAAATGGTGCTAAGCCTACAGAAGTTGTTGGCAAGCTTCTTAAGAGAACAGGCATCTGCGATTGATGATTCCGGAAGGAGTGGCTATGAAAGAATTAGTTCAGACTATTGCCATGGCCCTTGTTGATCATCCGGATCAGGTTGAGACTACTGAGACCACTGAGAACGATGAAACAACAGTAGTTCTTCATGTGGCCGATGACGATATGGGCAAGGTGATCGGCAAACAGGGTAAGATCGCCAGAGCTATCAGGATCGTTACTAAAGCTGCGGCATCAAGAAATAATGCCAAGGTAAATGTAGAGATTAAATGACCGTTCAGGGAGGATGAAAAATCCTCCCTTTTTTGAGTAAAGAAAGGAATTTAATGAGAGAAAATTATCTTCGTGTCGGTGTGCTTACAAGTACACATGGTATAAGGGGAGAAATGAATGTATTTCCGACCACAGATGATATAAAGCGTTTTGACACACTTTCGCGTGTTTTTGTTGACACTGCTTCTGGAAAGGCAGCTATAAAACGTGATCGCGGTCTGGTTGAAATGAAAGTGACCGGAGTGAAGTATTTTAAGAACATGGTCATTCTTAAATTCGAAGGCTATGACAAGATTGAAGATATAGAACAATACAAAGGTCTCGACCTGCTTGTTGCAAGAGAGGATGCCATTCCGCTTGCCGATGGAGAACATTTTATATGCGATATAATAGGGCTTAAGGTTGTTACGGATGAAGGTGAGAACTTAGGTGTGGCATACGATATGTTAGAGACCGGCGCCAATAATGTACTTGTTGTAAAGACAGAAGATGAAAAGGAAATCCTTGTTCCTTATGTTCCTCAGTTCATAAAGAATGTTGATATAGATGGTGAGACACTTACTGTTCACCTTATAGATGGTATGAGAGAATGAGCATCATGAATTTTTGTGTTATGACGCTGTTTCCCGAAATGATAGAGGCCTGTCTTGGAGAAAGCATAATAGGGAGAGCCAGAGAAAAGGGAATTGTAAATGTTGATGCTGTAAATATCAGAGATTACACTCTTGATAAGCATAAAAAGGTTGATGATTACTGCTATTCAGGCGGAGCGGGGATGCTCATGCAGCCTGACCCAATCGTAAGGTGTTATGATGCAGTGAAAGAAAAGATGAGTATTCCAAAAGAAAACAAGCCGAGACTTGTCTATGTCACACCGCAGGGACAGACCTTTACCGAAAAGATGGCGGCAGAGTTTGCAAAAGAAGAAAATCTGATCTTTCTTTGCGGTCATTACGAAGGTATAGATGAAAGGGCTCTTGAGCTTATCGTCACAGATTATGTTTCGATAGGTGATTATGTTCTTACAGGAGGAGAAATGCCTGCCTGTATTATGATAGACGCTATTTCAAGACTGGTGCCGGGAGTTCTTAATAATGAGGAGTCCGCCGTGGGCGAGTCCTTTACGCATGGACTTCTTGAATATCCACAGTACACAAGACCGGCTGAATATATGGGTAAAAAGGTGCCGGAGGTCCTGCTTTCGGGGAATCACGCTCTTATAGAGAAGTGGAAACTTGAAGAGGCATTGAAAAGAACATACGAGCGCAGACCTGATCTTTATGAAGAATATATAAAAAACAATGAACTTCCGCCCAAAACTGTGCTCCCGGACGGTACGATAGTTCCAAAGAAGCGAAAAATGCGGAAACCTGAAGAAAATTAACGAGAAAATTTTCTTGAACAACATAAACAAGTATGATATAATAAATAGGCTTTATGTAAACCGATGGTCCTCTGTTGCGAATGGTTTGGTTGGCCTGCAGCATTACGAACATTCAGAAAAGGAGATTTTTAAAATGAACGAACTTATCAAAGAGATCGAAGCAGCCGAGATGAAGAAAGAAGTCAAGGACTTCAAGGTTGGAGATACAGTTAAGGTATCTGCAAGAGTAAAAGAAGGACAGCGCGAAAGAATCCAGCTTTTTGAAGGAACAGTTATCAAGAGACAGGGTGGCGGTGCCAGAGAGACATTCACAGTCAGAAAGCTCTCAAGCGGTATCGGTGTAGAGAGAACATGGCCTGTTCATTCACCTAATGTAGCTGATATCGAGGTTGTTCGTCATGGTAAGGCGAGAAGAGCTAAGCTCAACTTCCTTCGTGAGCGCACCGGAAAGGCTGCAAAGCTTAAGGAAATCGTCAGCAAGGCTGATTGATCTTAGTTCGGATTATTTCTCTGAAAGGACAACAAAATATTTGTTGTCCTTTTATTTTTAAAGGATAATGTTATGAGAAGATATAAGCATTTTCATAGAAAAGAAAAGAGACAGCCATCATCAAGGGCAATTTTTATTGTTAAAGAAATACTTATAACATGGGCAGAGATTGTACTCGTTATCTTTTTAGCTTATTTTATCACTGACAAAACACTGTTGAAGTCACCTGTATCAAGCGAGTCAATGTCACCAACCCTAAAATTAGGCGATGTGATCATTGTAAATAAATTGGCATACGAATTTTCTCTGCCGGCAAGGAACGACGTTATCGTATATAAGCAGGCGGGCAGAGAACATAGCTATTATGAGATAAGTCGCGTTATAGGGCTGCCTGGTGAAAAAGTAAGGATCACAAACGGAACTATCTACATTAATGACAATCCTATAGAAGAAAAAATAAATGTTCCAGCGATAAAAAACAGCGGTCTTGCCGAGGACGGAGTTGTTCTTGACAATAATGAATTTTTTGTACTGGGAGATAATCGGAATAAAAGTGAGGACAGTCGCTTTGCGAATGTCGGTAATATCATAAAAAGTGATATAATTGGAAAGGCAGTAGCTACAGAAAAGCCATTTTCATTTGTATCCAAACTGAACCTGAAGGAAAATGCCGTTATCGAAGATGATAAAACATCCTCTTCAATAGCAAAAGAGTAGTGATAAGGAGGACACTGTGAGCGATATACATTGGTATCCGGGTCATATGACCCGTGCTGTCAGAGAAATGAAGGAAGACATCAAACTTATAGATATAATGATAGAGATAATTGATGCCAGGATCCCTGTTAGTTCGCGCAATCCGGATATTGACAGTATGGCACAGAACAAGTCCAGAATAATAATCTTAAATAAGTCAGATCTTGCTGATGAAGCAGCCACAACGGCGTGGATGGAGAAATTTACAGCCGATGGGATGATAGCAGTAAAGACTAATGCCAAGAACGGCAGCGGTCTTAAGGTAATGAAAGAAGCCATTGCAAAGGCAAGTGAGGCAAAGATCGCAAGGGACCGTAAGAGGGGTATTCTTAACAGACCGGTAAGAGCGATGGTCGCAGGAATACCAAATGTAGGGAAATCTACCTTTATCAATGCCTATGCAGGAAGAGCAGTAGCAAAGACTGGCAATAAACCTGGTGTGACAAGGGGAAAGCAGTGGATAAAGCTTAATAAAACAGTTGAGCTTCTCGATACCCCAGGCATTTTATGGCCAAGGTTTGATGACAGGACTACAGCAAGACATCTTGCTTATATAGGTTCTATGAAAAACGAGGTTATCAATACCAGGGAGCTTGCCTGCGAGTTTATTAAGGAGATCGGTCAAGATTATCCTGATATGCTTCTTAAGGTTTATGGCTTTGAGTCCGAAATAAAAGGTGAAGTAAATGGAATCGAAGCAGCATTTTTAAATGAACTTGCTCTTAAAAGAGGAATGCTTTTAAAGGGCGGCGAGCCTGATATTGATAAGGCGGCGGCACTGCTTCTTGATGATTTTAAGAATGGAAGGCTCGGTAAGATCACACTTGAGAAGGTTTGATTATGATTTCAAATACAGGATCAGTCGTACAGGACGAAGAGAAAAGCGACAGGATTGATGAATCACTTGAATTCTGTGCAGATATTTACAGATATTATAAAAGAAGTGATAAGGGCTTTGATCCTGAGAGTATAGTCAAAGACTATACAGATACTCCTCCTAAAAAAAAGAAGCAGGAAGAAGAGTTGAATAAAACTCAGATAATATATATCCCAGATTATGAAATTGAGCGCAGAAAGGATATTGCCACTTTTTTAAAAAAGGCTCTGATCATATTTTTACTTATCTTTACAGTAACGCTTGTCTGCAGAACATTTTTTATACAGGAAACACTTGTTGAAGGCTCATCAATGATGCCGACTTTATCCGATGATGACAGACTTATGCTGATAAAGCCTCCGGTCTGTGGCTCCTTTAAAAGATATGACATTGTCGTATTCACCAAAAAGGACGGAGAGCTTTATGTGAAAAGGATCATAGGGCTTCCCGGTGAAAGATTATTGATAAAAGAAGGGCATGTTTATATAAATGGGGAGCTTCTTTATGATGACCCTTTATTTGATGACACTATGAAATATTCCGGTGCTGCGGCAAACGAGATCACCTTGAAGGACAATGAGTATTTTGTTCTGGGCGATAACAGAAATAACAGTTATGATTCACGCTTTGACGATGTCGGTCTGGTGGATATAACAAAAATTGAAGGAAAAGTGTTCTTGAGGATATACCCTTTTAAGAATCTTGGAACGATAGAATAATGGAAAACATAGCACTGATCAAAGAAAAATTTTCAAAGTGTCCGGAAATGGAACTTGAAGCATTTGTAAATACTTACGGAGCAGATGAAAGAAGCGGTGTAAAAAAACTGGTACTTAAAGCCGAAAAAAAAATAGAAGAGTATCAAAAAGAGCTACTTCGTATAGATGGTATGCGGAAATTTGAAAAGAAGTTCTCGGACTGTGAATATATATGTGGAGTAGATGAGGTTGGCAGAGGACCTTTGGCAGGACCTGTTTATGCAGGAGCAGTAGTGCTTCCAAGGGATTGCATTATTCCTTATGTCAATGACAGCAAGAAGCTTACTGCTAAAAAGCGTGAGGAGCTTGCAAGGGTTATTTCTGAAAGGGCTGTGTCAATAGGGCTTGGCGGTGTCGATAATGAGACGATAGATAAGATAAATATTCTTCAGGCAACCTACGAAGCAATGAGACGTGCTGTGGCAGCGCTTACAGTTAAACCGGATATAATACTTGTAGATGCACTACATATACCGGGAATTGATATACCGCAGGAATCTATAATAAAGGGTGATGCAAAGAGCATCAGTATCGCTGCAGCGAGCATAATCGCAAAAGTTGCAAGAGATAACTATATGACCAGAATGGATAAGGAATATCCTGTTTACAATTTTTTAAAGAACAAGGGATATGGTTCGAAGGAACATTACGATGCCATAAATAAGTACGGTATATGCCCATTACATAGAAGAACATTCGTGCATTAACTATCTTATCACACAGTGATAAGATGCAGCCTTCGCTCATCGCTGACAGGCGATAATACAATGAGCGGCAGGTTCCCATTCATAGAAGCGTAAAGGAGGCGAGGAACATGGCAGACAACAAGAAACCAGACAGAGACAGGACTGCTGTTGCCTTAGGCTACGATCCGGATGTAGACAAGTCTCCTTACGTTATTGCAGCCGGCAAGGGATACATGGCTGACAAGATCATAGAAGAATCAAAGAAATCCAATGTTCCCCAGTACAAGGATGCTAAACTTGCAAATACACTTTCGAAACTTGATATAGGTGAAAATGTGCCTCCGGAGCTTTATGAAGTTGTTGCGCAGGTTCTTGTATTTGTCGATAAAATGGATACCTTGCGTGATAAGTTGAATAAATCAAATAAAAGAAAGTAGTTTCTACGGAGTATTTTTTGAACAATAGAAAGATAGGCAGCAGGTACGAAGAACTTGCCGCAGAATACCTTGTAAATAAAGGATATGAGATATTAGAGAGAAATTTCTACACAAAACGAGGTGAACTGGATATAATTGCTTTTGATATGGCAGGTGATACGCTTGTTTTTGTAGAAGTGAAATACAGATCAAGTCTTAAAAACGGTGCACCCTATGAGGCGGTGACGCCAGCTAAGCTTTATCATATTACTAAGTCCGCAGAGGCTTATATAGTCACTCATGGCGGATATGGAAAGAAAATGAGGATAGATGTTATTTCGATATTAAAGCAGCATGAAGGATATGAGATAAAACATCTTCAGAATGTTACGGGATTTTAAATATGGCAGGACATAAAATACTTACAGTTGAGCCGGGCAGTATAGCTGAGGAAGTAGGCATTGAGCCGGGAGACAGCATAGTTGCCATAAATGGCAAGGAAATAAAGGATATTTTCGATTATCGTTATATGCTTGATGATGATGAAGTTACTATACTTTTTAAAAAGGCAGACGGCGAAGAATGGGAAATAGATATAGAGAAGGACGAGCATGATGATTTAGGACTTGGATTTGGCAAGGGTCTTATGGATGAATACAGTCATTGCAGGAACAAGTGCGTTTTCTGCTTTATAGACCAGATGCCTCCGGGAATGCGTCAGACCTTATATTTCAAAGATGATGATGCGAGACTTTCTTTTCTTCAGGGAAATTATATCACCCTTACCAATATGAGCGATGAAGATTTTGAAAGAGTCATAAAGTTCCATCTTTCACCTATCAATATTTCTGTACATACAACAAACCCTGAGTTAAGATGCAGAATGTTGAACAATCGATTTGCAGGCAATGTTCTTGAAAGAATAGCAAAACTTGCAGAAGCACATATAGAAATGAATACACAGATAGTCTGTTGTAAGGGGTATAATGACGGTGAGGAGCTTGACCGTACAATAAGGGAATTGTCCCAGTACCTCCCTTATGTAAAGAGTCTTTCGGTCGTTCCGGTCGGCATGACAAAGTTCAGGGATCAGAACAAGCTTGCAAAACTTACAAAATTTACGCCGGAAGATTCAAAAAAGATCATCAGACAGCTCACAGCATGGGGAGACAAGATAAAGGCAGAGCATGGAACAAGATTTGTCTTTGCCAGTGATGAGTGGTTTATAATGGCAGGAATGGAAATTCCGGACGCATCATATTATGAAGGATATGGGCAGATTGAAAATGGCGTGGGCATGGTGCGTGACCTTACAGACAGTGTAAAGGAAGCCTTGGATGAAGTCGCAAGTGACGATAGGAGCGGAAAGATCACCATTGCAACCGGAACTCTTGTATATCCTTATATAAAGATGCTTGCTGATGTTGTCTGCGACAAATTTCCGGGACTGTCCTGTGATACATATGGGATAATAAATAATTATTTCGGCAAGGAGATAACTGTAGCAGGTCTTTTAACTGCGACCGATATAATAGACCAGCTTAAGGACAAGGACCTTGGCAAATATCTTCTTCTTCCGGATACGCTTTTAAGAACAGGAACAAATGTTCTTCTTGACGATATGACTACGGAAGATATTGAGAAAGCTTTACAAATAAAAGTCCGTATTGTAAAATCAGAAGGTGAGTCCTTTGTACATGGAATCATTGACCCGTAAACAGATGGAATTTTAAAAGAAAAGGGCACAATAATAAATGAAACCAATAGTAGCGATCGTAGGACGTCCTAATGTAGGAAAGTCCACACTTTTTAATAAGATAGCGGGAAGCGATATTTCTATCGTAAAAGACACTCCGGGTGTTACCCGCGACAGGATTTATGCCGATGCTGAATGGCTTGGTAAAAATTTTACCATGATAGATACAGGCGGTATTGAACCGAATACAAGCGATATCATTCTTTCAGGTATGAGAGAACAGGCTCAGATCGCGATTGATACTGCCGATGTCATCATGTTCATAGTGGATGGCAGAGCGGGGCTTGTTGATGCAGACAACGAAGTTGCTCAGATGCTTAGAAAGTCAAAGAAACCTGTGGTTCTTGTTGTAAATAAGATAGACAGTCTTAAGAAGCAGGAAGCGGATGTATATGAGTTTTATAATTTAGGACTTGGTGATCCGATTGCTATTTCTGCTGCCAACCAGACCGGTATAGGCGATCTTCTTGATGCCGTCACTGAAAAGTTCCCTGAAAATGAAAAGGGGGATGATGATGAGGATATCCCTAAGGTGGCAATAGTAGGCAAGCCTAATGTAGGTAAATCTTCTATCATAAATAAGCTTCTCGGAGAGAACAGAGTCATTGTTTCAGATATTGCAGGAACAACAAGGGATGCGATAGATACAAGGGTGCGCCGCAACGGCAAAGACTACATCATGATAGATACAGCCGGTATCCGTCGTAAGAGCAGGATAAAAGAAGAACTTGAAAGGTATTCGATCGTCCGTACCGTCACCGCTGTTGAAAGAGCAGATGTTGTTGTACTTGTCATAGACGCATCAGAGGGAGTCACAGAGCAGGACGCGAAGATCGCAGGAATAGCTCATGAACGCGGCAAGGGTGTTGTGATCGTTGTAAATAAATGGGATCTTATCGAGAAAAATGATAAGACCATGAATGAGCATACAGAAAAGATCCGTAATGTGCTTTCATATATGCCTTATGCTCAGCTCCTCTTTATATCAGCACTTACAGGTCAGAGGCTCAACAAGCTTTTTGATATGATAGATATTGTTATAGAAAATCATGCTCTGCGTATTTCAACAGGTGTGCTGAACGATATTCTTGCAGAAGCCGTTGCACTTCAGCAGCCGCCTTCAGACAAAGGCCGCAGACTTAAGCTGTTCTACATAACACAGGTGGCAGTAAAACCGCCTACCTTCATCATATTTGTGAACAGCAAGAAGCTTATGCATTATTCATATCAGAGATATATTGAAAATAAGCTTCGTGAGGCGTTTGGCTTTATCGGAACGCCGATTCATTTTATAATAAGAGAGCGAAATGCTGACGAACAGATTGTAATTCACTGATCAGCCATTCGCAGGGGATTGGAACGAAAATGTTAAAAATGTTTCTTGTACTTCTGCTTGGGTATGCTTTTGGAAGCATACCTACAGGGGTTATAGTAGGTCGCGCCAATCATGTTGATATAAAACACGAAGGCAGCGGCAATATAGGTTCTACTAATGCTCTTCGCACCATGGGTTTTTTGAGAGGGGGGCTTCCTACTCTTGTAGGAGACTTTGCAAAGGCGATGATTCCTGTTGCACTTACAAAATACGTTATTTGCAATGGGCTTCAGGGCGGTGAATATGGAATTTTTTCTACAGATTTCTATACACTTGTCGCAGGCTTTGGCACAGTTCTTGGTCACAATTTTCCGTTTACCCTTAAATTTAAGGGAGGAAAGGGGGTTGCAGCAACGTATGGCACCATGCTTATATTCAGTCTGCCTGCTGCCCTTCTTGAAATGATCGTGATGATCATTACAGTTGTGTTTACAAGGTATGTCTCGCTTGGTTCCATAATTGCCTATACATTTTTCCCTGTTCTTGTGGGACTTGTAACTCGCGGACAGTGGGCGGTGGTTGCTGTAGCGTGCCTCTTTTCTGTTCTTGGCATAGTAAGACACCATGCCAACATAGGAAGGCTTTTGGCAGGTAAGGAAAATAAATTCAGTCTTTCTCACAAAAAACGTCAGTCAGAGTGAGAAAGCTAAAAATATCTTATTCCTAAGGAGATTAAAAATGGGAGTTAAAGTTGGTGTACTTGGAGCAGGAAGCTGGGGTACAGCTCTTGCTATTCTTCTTTTTGAAAATGGTAATGAAGTTACATTGTGGTCAGCGCTCAAACCTGAGGTTGAGCAGATTTCAAAATACAGAGAACTTCCTGACCGTCTTCCGGGAGTAAAGATCCCTATGGGAATCAAAGTTACAGATGATGTAGAGGAAGTCTGCAAGGATAAGGATCTTTATGTTTTTGCAGTTGCATCACCTTATGTCAGGTCTACTGCAAAGCTTGCAGCTCCGTTCCTTAACAGGGAAACTCCTATAGTAAATGTTGCCAAGGGTATAGAAGAATCGACACTTGAAACACTTACAGGTGTTATAGAAAGTGAACTTAAGGCTGATAATGGTAATATCGGAGATGTTGCAGTTCTTTCCGGACCGAGCCACGCTGAGGAAGTAAGCCGCGGTATTCCTACAACTGTAGTCGTAGGCGCTAAAACAAAGAAAACCGCTGAATTTATCCAGAATGTGTTTATGTCCCCAAGATTCAGAGTATATACAAGCCCTGATATAATAGGTATAGAGCTTGGCGGTTCTATAAAGAATGTTATTGCTCTTGCAGCAGGTATCCTTAACGGTCTTGAGTATGGCGACAACACAAAGGCAGCTCTTATTACAAGGGGAATTTCTGAAATAACCCGTCTTGGCGTTACACTTGGCGGAAAGCCGGAAACCTTTGCAGGTCTTTCAGGAATAGGAGATCTTATCGTTACCTGTACAAGTGCACATAGCAGAAACTGGAACGCAGGCTATCTTATAGGAAAGGGCGTTCCTGTAAAAGACGCCATGGAAAGAGTACATCAGGTAGTTGAAGGTGTTTATTCTGCAAAGGCGGCACTTAAGCTTGCAGAGGAGAAGCACGTTGAAATGCCTATCGTCGAAGAAATGAATCAAGTTCTCTTTGATAACAAGGATGCCAGACAGGCTGCCACAGATCTTCTTACAAGAGACAAGAGAGTAGAGAACAATAATCTTTCATGGGACTGATATAATGACCATTCGTAATGAAAAAGAATATACTCCCATGATGCGGCAGTATCTGGAAGTAAAGAAAAAATATGAAGACTGCATTCTTTTCTATCGTATCGGTGATTTTTATGAGATGTTCTTTGATGATGCCCTCAAGGCATCAAAGCTTCTCGATATCACCCTTACGGGGAAGGATTGCGGAGTAGAAAAAAGGGCGCCCATGTGTGGGGTACCCTTTCATTCCGTTGAGCCATATATAAATAAGCTTGTAAAAGATGGCATGAAAGTAGCTATCTGCGAGCAGGTAGAGGATCCGAAACAGGCAAAAGGGCTTGTTAAAAGGGATGTTATAAGAATAGTCACGCCGGGCACCAATATGGATGCGGCATTGCTTGATGATTCCAAAAACAATTTTCTTATGGGAATAACAGGAAACGAAGGAAATTTTGGCGTTTCTTTATGTGATGTAAGTACAGGTGAATTCTTAGTTACAGAGATAAAGAGTAAAAGAGAGCTTGTAAATGAGATTTCAAAATTTGAACCTTCGGAGATTGTCTGCTCCGAAAATGTAAAAACTACAGGTATTCTTGATGATCCTATGATACAGAGGGCTGAAATCTCTGTTTCTGTTCTTGAAAAAAGATATTATGATAAAAATGCAGCCGCAGAAACCATAAAGCACCATTTTAAAGTTTCTGTCCTTAATGGACTTGGACTTTCAGATATTCCGGAAGGCGTATCTGCCGCCGGTATGGTCTTAAAATATCTGTATGAAACTCAGAAGAATGATCTGTCACATATCCTTACGATCAAGCCTTATTTTGTAAATAAATATATGGTGATCGATCAGAGTACCAGAAGAAATTTGGAACTCTGTGAGACTTTGCGCGATAAGGAGAAAAAAGGGTCTCTTCTCTGGGTACTCGACAGGACAAGGACAGCAATGGGAGCAAGGCTCTTAAGATCATTTATAGAACAGCCTCTTGTAGATAAGGAAGCTATAGAAAAGAGGCTTGATGCGGTAAGTGACCTTTGTTCAAATATAATTACAAGAGAAGAAATAAGAGAGTATCTTAATACTGTATACGACCTTGAAAGACTTCTTGCAAGGATATGCTACAGAACAGCAAATCCGCGAGATATGCTTGCTTTTCACTCCTCGCTTGAAATGCTTCCTGCGATCAAAAGAGAAATTGGCGAATTTAGTGCCCCGCTCCTAAAGGAACTAAATGAAAAATTAGATACCCTTCAGGACTTATATGAGCTTACAGGCAGAGCCCTTGTAGATGAACCGCCTATATCTATAAGAGAAGGCGGTATGATAAGAGAAGGCTACAACGAACAGGTAGACAACTTAAGAAAAGCCAGTACAGATGGAAAACAATGGGTTGCCGAGCTTGAAAATGAAGAAAAAGAAAAAACAGGGATCAAGAACCTCAAAATAAAATATAATAAGGTTTTCGGCTATTATTTTGAAGTGACCAATTCCTACAAGAACCTTGTTCCGGACAGCTGGACAAGGAAGCAGACTCTTGCAAATGCTGAAAGGTACATAAATCCGCGTCTGAAAGAGCTTGAAAATACGATCCTTGGTGCAGAAGAAAAGCTTGTTTCTCTGGAATATGACCTTTTCTGTGAATTGAGAGACAAGGTTGCGGCAGAAAGCGCAAGAATAAAAATGACAGCAGGAGCGATCGCTGCGGCCGATGTTTTTGCTTCACTTGCCTGTGCGGCAGAGGAGGCGGGCTATGTAAGACCTTCTATCAATACAGAAGGTGCTATCAATATAAAAGGCGGAAGACATCCGGTTGTTGAAAAAATGATTGGCGGCGGTTTCATTTCAAACGATACATATTTAGACGACTCGGATGACAGGATACTTATAATAACCGGCCCTAATATGGCAGGAAAGTCAACCTACATGAGACAGACAGCCCTCATAACGCTTATGGCTCAGATAGGAAGCTTTGTTCCGGCCGACAGCGCAGATATAGGAATCTGCGACAGGATATTTACAAGAGTGGGAGCGAGCGACGACCTTGCAAGCGGACAGTCAACCTTTATGGTTGAAATGACTGAGGTGGCAAATATCCTAAGAAATGCTACAAAGAACAGCCTGCTTATACTTGATGAGATAGGCAGGGGCACAAGTACCTTCGATGGACTTGCAATAGCATGGGCAGTAGTTGAATATATAGGAAACCGTAAGATATTAGGCGCCAAAACACTTTTTGCCACCCATTACCATGAACTTTCGGAGCTTGAAGGCAAGCTTTCGGGAGTGCATAACTATTGCATAGCCGTTAAAGAAGAGGGAGACGATATAGTTTTCCTTAGAAAGATAATAGAAGGCGGCGCTGATAAGAGCTATGGTATCCAGGTTGCCAGACTCGCAGGCGTTCCTGATGCGGTGATAGAAAGAGCAAAAGAAATAGCAGAAAAACTTACCAGCAACGATATTCTTGAAAATGCAAAGAAGATTGATGTTCATGCGATCGGGAAGGCTCTTTCAGGTAAAAATGCAGGCGAGGATATACTTGATACAAATGTTATCCAGTTCCTTGAAGATAATGACAGTAAACCTGATAAAAAGACAGAGAGAAGGATAGCAAAGGAGTCCGAGGTGGCGGACAGTGCCCAGATGTCTTTCTTTGCCAATTCCAGCAATCAGGATATCATAGAAGAACTGCTCAATATGGACTTGCAGGCTATGTCTCCTATAGAGGCGTTAAACAGTCTGTATGCCATGCAGAAGAAGGTAAAGAACAGATTATTGTGAGGAGGAAAGCATGGCAATCATAAATGTTCTTGACAAGGCTACAGTTGACAAGATTGCAGCCGGCGAGGTTATAGAAGGTCCATCTGCTGTGGTCAAAGAACTGGTTGAAAATGCTGTTGATGCCGGTTCCTCACAGATTACCGTTGAAATAAAGGATGGCGGTACAACTCTGATACGTGTTACCGACAATGGAAAGGGAATAGGACCCGATGATGTCGTAAATGCCTTCAAGGCACATGCGACAAGCAAGATAAAGGATGCCTCTGACCTTTTCGGAGTAAGGAGCCTTGGCTTTAGAGGGGAGGCGCTTTCAAGCATTGCGGCGGTAGCGAAGGTTGAAATGCTTACGAAGACAGCCGACACTGTGTCCGGCACAAGGTACGTTATAGAGGGCGGCGTAGAGAAGGAATCTGCAAGTGTGGGGTGTCCTGAGGGTACGACATTTATTATAAGAGACCTTTTTTACAATACGCCTGCAAGGCGAAAATTCCTTAAGAGCCCTGCGACTGAGGGAAGATATATAGAAGAAGTTATGGAACACATGGCAGTAAGCTTTCCTGACATTGCCTTTAAGTTCATCCTTAATTCTTCCATGAAGCTTCAGACTCCGGGAAACGGACGTCTTAAGGATGTGATCTACTATATGTACGGCAGAAATATAGCAGGAAGCCTTATACCTGTAAATGACCCTGATAAGGAGGGAGAACTCGTCGGCGGCATAAGCGTAAGAGGGTATGTCGGAAAGCCTGACCTTACCCGCGGAAACAGGGAATATGAGAGCTATTTTGTAAACGGGCGCTATATAAAGGATAAAGTGATAACGAGGGCCGTAGAGGATGCCTTCAAGTCATTTTTAATGCAGCACAGATACCCGTTTACCTGCCTTTTGATATCAGTAGACAGTTCCCTGGTAGATGTAAATGTTCATCCGAGAAAGCTTGAAGTAAGATTTGCAGATCAGGATGATATCTATAAGAGAGTATATAATTCCGTAGATTATGCCCTCCATCACAGAGAGCTGATACCTGAAGCAGAAAAAAAGGCAGAAGCCGATAAGAAAAGCCTTGTAAGACCGGTAGTTACGGCACAGCCGCAGGTGCAGGAAGAAGTTAAAAATGAAGCTTCCATGAAAGAGGCAGAAGACTCTTTAATGATAAAGCATGATGCAAGCGAAGGCATTAAGGAAGAAACCTCTGTAAAAATTCCTGATATCCCTATGCCGGAGCCATTTGAAAACAGAAGAAATGCAGAGTGGAAAAAGGAGATAAAGCCGTTATTTGCGCCTGTTGACTCTCTACTTCATGAAAATACCTCTTATGGAAGTGGGTCTCATAAGGACTTGAAAGAAGCTTCCCCCAATATAGAAGAGGGCATGGTTAAAGAAAAGACACCCCAGACGGATGCCCCAAAGGCAGAGGATAAAGTGGAGAAGAAGTCTGCTTTCGGTTCATTTCAACAGGTAGGCTTTAAGGAGGGAGTTCTTTCTGAGGAAAATCTTAAGGAAATCAACATAGTAGGACAGATATTTGACACATATTGGATACTTTCGTATGGAAACAAGGTTTATCTTGCCGATCAGCATGCCTGCCACGAAAAGGTTATGTATGAGCACTTTGTCAAACTGCTTGAGAATAAGGAAGTGACAAGTCAGAATCTCATGCCGCCTGTAGTCGTGAGCCTTTCTCCTGCGCAGGCAGAGATATTTTCAAAAATCTCAGATTATCTTAATAAACTTGGCTTTGAAGTTGACCCGTTTGGTGGCAATGAATACGCTATAAAGGCTGTACCGACGGAGTTGTATGGACTGTCGGAAAGGGAACTCTTCTTTGACATCCTTGACCAGTATGCAGAAGAGGGCAGATATGCAACGCCTGATACTATACTTACAAAGATAGCGACTATGGGATGCAAGGCGGCAGTAAAGGGAAATATGAAGATGACGCATGAGGAGATGAAGGAGCTTCTTACCAAGATGGTAAAGCTTGACAATCCGTACAATTGCCCGCATGGAAGACCTACTATGATAGCTATTTCAAAAGATGACCTTGAAAAGAAATTTAAAAGACAGATTTAAGGAAGTAATATATGAATTCATTAAAGACGATGTATAAGGAACTTGGCGTAAGCGAGGAAGTATTTGATTTCTGTGAAAAGATAGCGGAAGATCTTACAGATCGCTTTGCCAAAATAGATGAAACAGCAGAATACAATCAGCTTAAGGTTATTCAGGCTATGCAGAAGAATAAGCTTTCTGAGGCCCATTTTAGTCCTACGACCGGTTATGGCTATGATGATATAGGAAGAGATGCACTTGAAGCTACTTACGCTGATATTTTCCACACAGAAGCAGCGCTTGTAAGACCGGCAATCCAGTGCGGCACACATGCCCTTGCAATTGCTCTTTTTGGAAACTTAAGACCGGGCGACGAACTTCTTTCACCTGTAGGAAGACCTTATGATACACTCGAATCTGTTATCGGCATCAATCCGACACCGGGTTCACTTGCAGAATATGGGGTTACTTATCGTGAGGTAAACCTTAAAGAAGACTATTCATTTGATTATGAGGGCATCAAGGCTGCTATCAATGAAAAGACAAAGCTTGTCACGATCCAGCGTTCAAAGGGATATGCTACAAGACCTACTTTCTCTGTAGAGCAGATCGGAGAACTTATATCATTTATAAAGGGCGTAAAGAAGGATGTTATCGTCATGGTAGACAACTGCTATGGCGAATTTACAGAAAGGATAGAGCCTACTGATGTCGGAGCAGATATGGCGGTCGGCTCACTTATAAAGAACCCTGGCGGCGGTCTTGCACCTGTCGGCGGTTATATCGCAGGAACGGAAAAGTGTATAGAAAATGCAAGCTGCCGTATGACCTGTCCGGGTCTTGGAAGAGAAGTAGGACCTACTCTTGGGCTTAATCAGGCATTCTTTCAGGGACTTTTCCTCTCTCCTACGGTTACAGCAGGAGCGATAAAGGGAGCCATATTTGCAGCCAATATCTATGAGAAGCTTGGTTTTAATGTGATTCCAAATTCAGTAGAACCTCGTTACGACATAATTCAGGCAGTCAGCCTCAACAGTCCGGAGGCTCTGTGTGCATTCTGCGAGGGTATTCAGGCAGCAGCTCCGGTAGACAGCTTTGTAAAGCCTGAACCGAGTGACATGCCGGGATACACAGATCAGGTCATCATGGCAGCAGGAGCTTTTGTGCAGGGTTCTTCAATAGAGCTTTCAGCAGACGGCCCGCTCCGTCCGCCGTATGCTGTATATTTTCAGGGAGGACTTACATGGGATCATGCTAAGTTCGGCATTATGATGAGTCTTCAGAAGATGGTAGAAAAAGGACTTGTAAAATTATCTTAAAAGAGAAAGCGTCGCGAAATGCGACGCTTTCTCTTTATCAAAAATGAAAAGTATCTTTTATTCCGCTCCAGAGTTCATCTTTGGCAGAAAGATTAAGAGGTGTGCCATCCTTAAGTGCGTAGCCTTCTGCACTTGGACTGCCCTTGTATTCACCTGTAAGTTCCGGCCATTCTATGCCTATTTCAGGGTCGTTCCAGGCAAGACCGCCCTCATCATTTGCATGCCAGAAGTCGTTTACCTTGTAGCAGAATTCTGCTGTGTCCGAAAGAACAAGGAAACCATGAGCAAAGCCCTCTGGAATAAGAAATTGCTTCTTGTTTTCTTCAGAAAGAGTGACACCGTACCATTTGCCGAAGGTCTTGCTTTCACTTCTTAGGTCGACTGCTACATCAAATACAGTTCCCTTTATGGCACGAACAAGCTTGCACTGAGGAAAATGCTTCTGGAAATGAAGACCTCTCAATACGCCCTTTGTGCTCATTGACTGATTGTCCTGAACAAATTTTATGTCAAAACCGGCTTCTTTCATATCGTTTTCATTGTAGGTTTCCATGAAGTAACCCCTTGCATCTCCATGGACTGCAGGGGTGATAACGCAAAGTCCCTCGATACCGCCTACATTTTTTTCTACACTTATCTGCATCGTAATTCTCCTTAAAGCATTGATATATCTATTTCTTTTAAATATCTTGCAACGGCATCGCTCCAAAGAGGAAGAGGAGTGAAGCCCATTTCAACCAGTTTGCTCTTATCAAGACGGCTGTTTACAGGTCTTGCTGCCTTTGAAAGTCCGTATTCTGCACTTGTTACCGGAGTGACCTTTGTAGTGTACCCCGCCTGTCTGTAGATTTCCTTTGCGAAATCATACCATGAGATATAACCGGTCTTTGTGCCTTCTTTTGTAAATTCACCATGTGAAGGGTCAATTTCGCTGTTAGTTGCATGATAATAGCCGTATTTTTCGGTCTCGTTCATGTCTGAAAGAAGGATTGCAAGGTCTTTAGTATAAGTCGGAGTGCCGATCTGGTCATTTACAACACGAACTTCATCGTGTGTCTTTCCGACTTTAAGCATGGTTTTGATAAAATTGTTTCCATTGAGACCAAAAACCCATGCGATCCTTACGATAAAGTATTTATCAAGATTTTCACTTACCGCAAGTTCGCCGGAAAGCTTTGTCTTTCCGTAGACATTTAAAGGGGCGTAGGTCTTGCAGTCCGGCTTCCAAGGTGTTGTTCCCTGACCGTTAAAGACGTAGTCGGTTGAAATGTATGTCATCACACTGCCACTTTCCTTGCAGGCAAGGGCAATGTTTCTTGTGCCGTCTTCATTTACAGCCACAACCTTGTCTTTTTTATCATCGTCTTCTGCGGCATCGACTGCAGTCCATGCTGCACAGTGGATCACTGCATCAGGCTTTATTTTTGTTATCGCTTCTTTTACGGCTTTTTTATCTGTGATATCAAGTGAGATATAAGGTGCCTTTGTAACGGGACTTTCGTCATTTATTCCGCTGTATGAAGCGGCAAGATCAGTTCCGGTAACATTATGTCCGCGTGAAATAAGTTCATTCGCAACATCGTGACCGAGCTGTCCCGCAACTCCTGTGATTAAAAAAGTTTTCATAAGAACCTCGTTGTGTGTTGAAAAATTTTATGCATAACTTTTACTATGATAGCTTCTATTTGCAAAAAACGCAAGGATAAAGAATTGGCAAATATTTTTGACACAGACATCATATAAGGATATAATAAAGAGTACCATTTAGTCGGGAACAGATACTTTTGAACCCGACATCATATTAAATAAGTGTTGCTGCCTGCAGGGCGGCTTAAACTAAGTGCCAGTCGCACGGAAAGAGGTCGTATGAAGGGTTATGTAAATACAGATATTGGTGAAGTAGCTTTGACTAATGATGTAATAGCTAATTATGCCGGCTCTGCTGCTGTGGAGTGTTTCGGTATTGTGGGAATGGCGATTGTCAGCGTTAAAGACGGGATTTCTACTCTTCTCGGCCGCGAGAACCTAAGGAAGGGCGTTGAAATAGCAGTTGACAGCAAGAATGAGATAAGAGTCAGACTTCACGTTATCGTAGCGTATGGAGTTAATATCTCAACCGTCTGCAATAATCTTATTGAAAATGTAACATATAAGGTAGAAGAGTATACAGGACTTAAAGTAAAGAAAATAGCTGTATATGTAGAAGGCGTCAGAGTCACAGAATAAAAATCATATCATTTAGTCGGGAAAATGCTTTTGACCCGACATTATCTGATCATTTATTAGTTTTGGAGGAATGAAAACGTGGCAGTTAATAAATTAGATGCCGTTCTGTTAAGAAAGGCTTTTCTTGCAGGAGCGGCAAGACTGGAATCACAGAAGGACAGGATCAATGAACTTAATGTATTTCCGGTTCCTGATGGTGATACCGGTACCAATATGACGCTTACTATCATGTCAGCTGTCAGAGCTGTAAATGAGGTTGAAGAACCTACAGTTGACGCTATTTGCAAGGCGATGTCAAGCGGTTCTTTAAGAGGTGCAAGAGGCAACTCGGGTGTTATCCTTTCACAGCTCTTAAGGGGACTTTCAAGAGAAATGAAGTCCAATCCTGACAATATAACCGTTGAAACAATGGCTGCGGCATTTACAAGAGCCACAGATACAGCATACAAGGCTGTAATGAAGCCTAAGGAAGGAACGATCCTTACAGTAGCAAGAGGTGGTTCTGATAAGGCAAAAGAGCTTGTGGGAACTACAGAAGATCTTGTTGAATTCCTTGAGCAGGTTGTTGCCTATATGGAAGAGGTACTTGACAGGACACCGGATCTTCTTCCTGTTCTCAAAGAAGCAGGAGTGGTTGATTCAGGCGGTACCGGACTTCTTGAATGCATGAAGGGCGCACTTGATGCGATAGCAGGCAAGGATGTTCCGCTTGCTACAGGTATTGAGAAGGCAGAAGCAGAAGAAAAAGAAGAAGAGAAGTATGGCTTTAAGGCAAAGCTTACTCTTAAGGCAGACAAGCCATTTACCTCAGCAGATCAGATTGCGATCGAGAAGGCAGTAAGTGATATTGCTTCATTTAAGACAGAGGGTAGCGGCAGCGAAGTTAAAATGAGCTTTGCTACAGACAAGCCGGGTCAGGTGCTTGAAGAGGTTCTTTCATACGGCTCTGTTTCAGAAATGAATGTGGAAAATCTCCATACTGTTATAAAAGAAACCAAGCCTGCACCGGAAAAGGAAGAGAGAGAAACAGCAGAATTATCAGAAGAGCATAAGGATATCGCATTTATAGCAGTTTCTGCAGGAAGCGGATTATCAGAAGTATTTAGACAGCTTGGCGCAGATCTTGTTATAGAGGGCGGACAGACAATGAATCCAAGCACAGAGGATGTGCTCAATGCCATTACAAAGATAAATGCAGATAATGTATTTATCTTCCCTAACAATAAGAACATAATCCTTGCCGCCAACCAGGCAAGAGATCTTACAGAAGACAAGAAGGTTTATGTCATCCCTACAAAGACGATCCCTCAGGGAATCACAGCCCTCATTGCATACGAATATGGTTCGGCAGCAGATGATGTCGAAGCGGCTATGCTTGATGCGATCAAAGAGGTGAAGTCAGGCGAAGTTACCTACGCTGTGCGCGATACATCAGTAGATGGAAGACCTATAAAGCAGGGCGATATCATGGGTATAGGTGATGATGGTATAATTTCTGTTACAAGAAGCGTGGAAGATACAGTTTCCGAAATGGCAGATACATTGATAGATGAATCTTCATCACTTGTTACACTTTATTATGGTGCAGATATCAAGGCAGAGGATGCAGAAAGCCTTAAGGAAAAGATTACCGCAGAGCATTCAGGCGTAGATGTTGAGCTTCAGGAAGGCGGACAGCCTGTATATTATTATATTATTTCTGTTGAGTGATAGTTGACAGTCAGAATATGTTGTGATAAAATAAGAACTTGTGTGGCGACACACTGAGCATACCTTCTCTCAGTTCGCGGAGACTCCGACCCGGGCTTTGGGATGGCGAAATTATGAAAGGAGACAGATCACTATGATGACAAAAGAAAAGAAAGCTGAGATCATTAAGAAGTTCGGTAGAAATCCTGAAGATACAGGATCTCCAGAAGTTCAGATCGCCCTTCTTACAGAGCGTATCAATGAGCTTAACGCTCATCTTGCTGTAAATAAGAAGGATCATCATTCAAGAAGAGGACTTCTTAAGATGGTTGGTGCAAGAAGAAGACTTCTTTCTTACTATCAGAAGAAGGATCTTGAGGGCTATCGTAAGCTCCTCGGTGAGCTTGGACTTCGTAAGTAATTATCGAAAGTTTAAGTTCGTATCTGAATAACAATCAACAGATTAAAATATATTTTATACACACAACACAAAAACACTGGGAGAACAGCTATTGCTGTTCTCCTTTTTGCGTATATAAGGCTTGTGTGCAATTTCATGAAATGTTATAATAAGTTGAAATAGGTATAAATTTATTGGGGAAGGTTTTGAAATGATAAAAAAATTCAAATTATTAGTTTTACTTTTGACATTTTCTCTGATTTTTACAGGCCCAGTAGATGTCTATGCCGCCACAGGCACAGAGATTGCATCCACGAAGCAGACCGCTAAGCTCTCTAAGGAGAGAAAAGAGCATTTCTCAGAACTCATGGATGAATATTCCATATTTGTCGGAAGGTATTATTATCTTGATTACGATCTTGATGAAATGAAGGAAAAGACTCTTAAGCTGGTTGATAATGATTCAACAGATGAAGATTGTCTGCATTACTACTTTGCAACGCTTGACCCTTGGTCAGGTTATTATACTGAAAAAGAATTTGACCTTATCAACTCTTCAATGAGTGGTTCCTTCTACGGAATAGGTGCAAGTGTTTCCTTAAATACCGACCCTGTAGGGGTGCTTATAGGAGAAGTCTACGAAGGGTCACCTGCAGAAAAGGCAGGAATCAAGGCAGGAGACATCATAACGAAAATAGATGGGAAAAGCACTAAAAAGCTCACTCTTAGTGAATCTGTCAAACTTATGCGAGGAGAAAAGGGAACAGACGTAAAGATAACATTTATTCGTAAAAATTCAAAGGGCAAATATAAGACAAAGACAGTTACAGCAACCAGAGATGAGATAACTATTAAAACTGTCACATCCAAATTTTTGAAAAAAAATAAAATAGGTTACGTTAAGGTTACCGAGTTTGATGAAAATACTGATGAGCTTTTCGATAAGGAAATATCAAAACTTGAAAATAAGGGTATAAAGAGCCTTGTTATCGATCTCAGAAATAACCCTGGCGGCTACGTTGATACAGCTGTAAATATGGCAGGAAGAATCCTTCCTGCCGGTACACTTGTTACATATCTTGAATCAAGTGATGGAGAAAGAGAGAACTATGTCGCACCGGAGACGGACGGCACATGGAAAGAAGATAAGACTCTTGATATCCCTATCGTTATCATGCTGAACGAGAACAGTGCAAGTGCTTCGGAACTTTTTACAGGCTGTATAAGAGATCAGTATAAGCATGGTATGACTATAGTTGGCACAAAGTCCTATGGAAAGGGAGTTGCTCAGAGCTTCAGAATGGCAAGCGGTCCGGATAAAGATGAACTAGCATTTATCAAACTTACGACCGCAGGATATTTTACTCCTTCAGGCGAATCAGTACATAAAAGGGGTATCACTCCTTATCATATCGTGAAAAACAGCACTAAAAAGAACGCAGAAGACAAACAATTCAAAAAAGCTCTTTCTTATGCACTTAAACTCAGATAAAAGTTTTGTTCGTGAAATGAAGAGGTAACAGTATGAAAAGTCTCTTTATGCTGATCTATACGCTGGTTGCAATTACGTTGACTTTTCTGGCGGCGTCTGCCCACAAAAGGAAAGAGGGCAGATATACAGAAAAGCTTACAAATGTACTTATCTGGGCGATGATAGCAGTCCTTGCTCAGGGTGTTATAGTTTCTGCCACAAATGCGGTTATGGCAGAAATAGGCTTTTCACTGTTTTTTATTTCCATTGACTGGATACTTGTAAATCTCCTCTATCTTATCTGCACATTTACTTCGTATGAGATGCGGTACAAAAGAATTGCCCAGATAGTGCTAAGAACGTATCTGTTCGTGGATACAATGTTTTTTTTGACTAATTATTTCACAAGACTGGAATTCAATATTGAAAGGATAACAAGAGAAAATCAGATTTATTTTAAGGCTTTTCATCAAAACCTGTATACTGCTCATCTTATAGCGTGCTATATTATTTCGGCACTTATAGCGTTCCTTCTTATATGGAAAATCGCTCATGTCACTTATCTTTACTGGGATCGCTACATAATGATGCTTGTGGCATTTTTATCTGTGATCCTATGGGATGCAGCTTATGTATTCCTTGGTGACATTATTGACTATTCTGTAATGGGCTATGCTATGGCAGGCATCCTTGTGTACTATAACATAATGATCTATAAGCCAAAGCTCCTTATAGATCACATGCTTTCAAACATTGTCAATATCGGAAGAAGTGCAGTTATTTTCTTTGATGCAGATGATGATTGTGTATATGTAAATGAAAAAGCAAAAGACCTTTTTGAGATAGAAGATAATGATTATGGTGACTGCGGAGACAAGATAGAGCATATCCTTGGAGATACCACAATAGACAGAAGTCTTGATTATTACGATGTTATATGCAATACAATGCTTCGCGGCATTTCATTTCACCTTGATGTCGAATATCATTTGATCGAAAAGTCCGGAAAGAAACTGGGATATTTCTTTAGCATAGAGGACAGGACAGCAGATATAGATGCACTAAACAGAGAGCATTATCTTGCTTCACATGATGGCTTGACAGGACTTTTCAACAGAGACTATTTTTATTCAAAAGTAAAGGAAGTACTTGACCATGACCCGCAAGGGGAGTATTACCTTGTTGCTGCGGATGTAAAAGATTTCAAACTGATAAATGATGTATTTGGCACAAGAGTGGGCGACAATGTGCTTATGGCGATCGCCACAGCTGTAAAAGAGCATAAACACAGGGATACCATTGCCAGCAGGCTTACTGGAGACAAGTTCTGTGCCTTAGCAAGGAGAGAGCATTTCAGCGAGAGTACATTATTACAGGGAGCTGATGCGATTTCAAAGATCAAGGGCGTAAGCTATCCTCTTGTTTTGAGATTCGGTATCTATTATATCGAGGACAGGTCGCTGTCGATAAGTTCCATGATAGACAGGGCTTTTATGACTATTTCTTACAACAGAGCAGAATTTAAGAACCGCATTTATTATTACGACAACAGGATAAGGGAAGAAAGACTTCTTGAAAAGAAGCTCTCAGGTGAACTTACGGAAGCTATCGTAAATGAAAATATAAAGTTATATCTACAGCCTCAATGTACTGCAGATGGAAGTGTAAAGGGAGCGGAGGCTCTTGTGCGCTGGGATCACCCTGAAGACGGGCTTCTTCTTCCTGGCAGATTTGTCCCGTTATTTGAAAGAAATGGTCTTATACCGGTTCTTGACCGATATATATGGGAATGTGCGGCAAAGCTTCTTAGAAAATGGAAAAATGAAGGGTTGCTTAATTACTATATTTCGGTAAATATATCACCTACAGATTTCTTTTTCCTTGATGTATACGATGAATTTCACAGGCTGATCAAAAAATATGATATAGATCCTGCCAATCTGAGACTTGAGATCACAGAGAGCATAATGATAAATGATATAAAGAGAAAGCTTACTGTGCTCGAGGAACTTCACAAGGAAGGCTTTATCATTGAAATGGATGATTTCGGCAGTGGATATTCGTCACTTAACATGTTAAAGGACCTTCCGGTCGATGCGATAAAGATCGATATGGGCTTCCTTTATAATGCAGGTGACATGGATAAGAGCAAAAAGATATTAAGAATGGTGGTCGAACTTGCTAAAGAACTTAAAATGCCTGTTATCTGTGAGGGTGTTGAAAGTGAATTCCAGGTTGAATTTTTGAATGGGATAGGGTGCGACTATTACCAGGGATATTATTTTTCAAGGCCGGTGCCTATTGATAAATTTGAACAGCACATGATACAAGGCGGATAAAACCTAAAGTATATGCAAGCTTTCATATCATAAGAAAATAGTGTTGTGCATTGCACAGCACTATTTTTACGTGCTCTTATTGCTAAGAAAAGGCGGTTGTGCTATAATTTAAGTTGATTTTGTGTACAGCTGTGTTGGGATGCTTTTCAGACACCCCATCATAAATTTATATATAAAGGAGACATTATGTACAAGAGTTTCAGTATGGAACTTGGCGGACGTACGCTTACAGTTGATGTAGGCAGAGTTGCCAAGCAGGCAAATGGTGCTGCTTTCATGCATTACGGCGACACAACAGTACTTTCAACCTGTACCGCATCAGAAAAGCCAAGAGAAGGTATAGATTTTTTTCCACTGTCAGTTGAATATGAAGAAAAGATGTATGCAGTTGGCAAGATTCCTGGTGGTTTCAACAAGCGTGAAGGCAAGGCATCAGAAAATGCCATCCTTACTTCCAGAGTTATAGATCGTCCTATGCGTCCGCTTTTCCCAAAGGATTACAGAAACGATGTTACTCTCGACAATCTTGTTATGAGTGTTGATCCGGATTGCAGTCCGGAGCTTACAGCTATGCTTGGTTCTGCTATTGCAACATGCATTTCTGATGTTCCTTTTGACGGACCATGTGCAATGACACAGATAGGTCTTGTCGATGGCGAATTTATCATAAATCCTACAGAAAAGCAGCAGGCAGTTTCAGAGCTTAAGCTTACAGTTGCATCTACCAGAAATAAGGTGATCATGATCGAGGCTGGTGCCAATGAGATTCCTGAAGCCAAGATGATAGAGGCTATTTATACAGCTCATGAGACCAATCAGGAGATCATAAAGTTTATCGATGAGATAGTTGCAGAATGCGGCAAGACAAAGAGTGAATATGTAAGCTATGCTGTTCCTGAAGAATTTATGGAAGCCATAAAGGCTGAAGTTCCACAGGAAGAGATGGAAAAGGCTGTATTTACCGATGATAAGCAGACTCGTGAAGCAAATGTTTCTGCCATTACAGACAGACTTGCAGAAAAATTTGCCGACAACGAAGAATGGCTTCCTTTCCTTGCAGATGCAGTATACCAGTATCAGAAGAAGACAGTCCGCAAGATGATCCTCAAAGATCATAAGAGACCTGATGGTCGTGATATAAAGCAGATCAGACCTCTTGCAGCAGAAGTGGATATCATCCCTCGCGTTCATGGTTCTGCCATGTTTACACGTGGACAGACACAAATCTGTAATGTTACAACTCTTGCACCTTTATCAGAAGTACAGAAGGTAGAGGGACTCAATTCAGAAGTGAACTACAAGAGATACATACATCACTACAACTTCCCTTCATATTCTGTTGGTGAGACAAAGCCAAGCAGAGGACCGGGACGTCGTGAAATAGGACATGGTGCACTTGCAGAGAGAGCACTTGTTCCTGTTCTTCCAAGTGAAGAGGAATTCCCTTATGCTATTCGTTCTGTTTCTGAGACATTCGAATCAAACGGTTCAACAAGTATGGGCTCCACATGTGCATCATGTATGTCACTTATGGCTGCAGGTGTTCCGCTTAAGAGAATGGTGGCAGGTATATCCTGTGGTCTCGTTACTGGCGAGACAGACGACGATTACATCGTTCTTACAGATATCCAGGGACTTGAGGACTTCTTCGGAGATATGGACTTCAAGGTTACCGGTACAACAGAGGGTATTACAGCGATCCAGATGGATATCAAAATCCATGGTCTCACACGTCAGATAGTTGAAGAAGCTATTTATCGTACTAGAGAAGCAAGACTCTTTATCATGGATACCTGCATGAAGCCTGCAATCGCTGCTCCTCGTGCTTCTGTAAATGAATATGCACCTAAGATCGAGCAGATTGCCATCAATCCTGATAAGATTGGTGATGTTGTAGGTCAGAAGGGCAAGAACATAAATGAGATCATCGCAAGAACAGGCGTCAAGATCGATATAACAGACGATGGCTTTGTAAGTATTTGCGGAACTGACAAGGAAATGATAGAGGAAGCTAAGAGACTTATAAGTGTTATAGCTTCTGATTTCACAGAAGGTCAGATCTATACCGGTAAGGTTATTTCTATCAAAGAGTTTGGAGCTTTTGTTGAATTTGCACCTGGTAAGGAAGGTATGGTACACATAAGCAAGGTTGCGAAGGAACGTATAGCCCATGTAGAGGATGTTCTTACTATCGGTGATGAAGTAAGGACTATCTGTCTCGGAAAAGATCGTATGGGCAGAATTTCCTTCTCTATCAAGGATGTACCGGCAAACGCACAGTGATCAGAATTAGCAGATTATCAAACAATATACCATTCGTCAGGGAGGAGATGGGGTATCTTGGTACCGTCTCCTTAGGCGTGTGGGTTAAATGCGGCTCGGCCTATGAGAACCATGACAACAATGGTATGGCTCATCTGGTCGAGCACATGCTTTTTAAAGGAACAGGCAGTAAGAATGCAACGGAGATATCCGATGTGATGACATCGCTTGGCTCCGGTTTTAATGCCTATACTGCCAAGGAATTTACCTGCTTTTATGTAACGGTTCTTACAGAGCATCTTTCTTCTGCGGTCTCTCTTCTTGCTGAAATGTTAACTGACTCAGTGTTCGATGAAAACGAATTTAAACGGGAAAAGGATGTTGTACTGGATGAAATAGCCCTGTACAATGATTCACCGGATGATGCAGTGTATGAAATGCTTGAAAAGTCAGTGTGGAAGGATCATCCACTCGGTTTTCAGATTTCAGGAGACGAAGAGCAGGTTGGAGCTTATACAAGAGACGAACTTTACGATTTTTACCAGAAAAATTATGTTTCCGGTAATATAGTAATTTCGGCAGCCGGCAATTTTGATGATGACAAGCTTGTTGAACTTCTTCAAAGCAAGTTTGAAAAGATAAAAAGTGGACCTGAAAATTCAGGGCTTACAGTTCCGGAATACAGAAGATGCATTTATGTTGAAAAGAAGGATACAGACCAGATCTATTTAAATGTATGTATGCTTGGCTGTACTGTGAATGCACCCGACAGATATGCGGACAGCGTGATAGAAACAATACTTGGCGGCAGTGAAAGTTCAAGGCTCTTTAGAAAAGTGAGAGATGAAAAAGGACTTACATATTCTATATCATCATCAACTGATTCATATATATGCGCAGGTCTTTCTTTTGCGGATGTTATAGTTGACCGCGAAAAAATGGGCATAACACTGGAAACGATCCTTGATATCATAAAAGATATAAGAAAGAGCGGTATAACCGAGAGAGAGCTTATAAGAACCAAAGAACAGGTTAAAAGTGAGCTCATGATAGAAGCGGAATCTACAAGGTATCGTATGTCTTCCTATGGCAAGGGAATGCTTTTCAGAAACAGAGCAATGTCTGCCGGCGAGGTTATAGATATGATAAATTCAGTGGATATAGAAGCCTGTATGAATGTTGCCGGCAAATATCTTGATACAGAAAACCTCAGTGTTTCAGTTGTCGGACCTGTAACTAAAAATGATGTAAATTTCATTAAGAATCTTACAGGAATCAGTACAGTGCTTGACAAATCCTGAATCCATGTCATAATGAAGCAAGGCTAAGGGAAAATGTTTAATTGCTGTCACCTTTCGGGTGTACGGCATAAGCGTTTGTAGCTCAGTTGGATAGAGCACTGGCTTCCGAAGCCAGGTGTCGCGGGTTCGAGTCCCACCAGACGCAATGTACATTAACAATCGCATGTTTCATGCACCATAGATAAGGAGTGATCTCTTGAATCGTTCTGTAATAGGTTTTGTTATTGTAACCGGGGCTGCTGTCCTTTATTCAAAGGAATATAAGGCAGCTTACAACCAGATCCACCACAAGGTATCTACTGTTGGTGATCACAGCTTTTATGTTGCGTGTGCTAGTCTTGCCATGTGCAATATACTTGATAAATTCGGTATATATACACATAAGAAGGAGATGGTTCTGGCAGCGTTGTGTCATGACCTTGGCATAATCGGAAGATATGAAAAATATTCAAGTCCTATGCAAACTCTTAACGAACATCCGATTGATTCTGTAGAAGTGTCAAGAGAACTTCTTGGAAATGATGCCAACGAACTCACAGATGATATAATCGCACACCACATGTGGCCTGCAAAGTCCGGCATGCCAAGGAGTCTTGAGGGCTTCATCATTACGGTTGCCGATAAGTACTGTGCAATAATGGAAACAGTTTTCATGAAGAGGATGCCGAGAGTAGAAGAGTACTTTGCAAGGGTTTAAAAAAATCAGAGAAGGGGAAAATGTTTTGAAAAGGATTATAACCGGCGGAGCCGGATTTATTGGAAGTAATTTTATTTATCACATGCTTGAGGCTCATCCGGAGGATGAACTTATCTGTCTTGATAAGCTTACTTATGCAGGCAATCTTGAGAACCTTACAGAGGCGCTTAAGAATCCGCATCTTAAATTTGTGAAGGGAGATATTTCAAACAGAAAGTTTGTATACGACCTTTTTGAAACGGAAAAACCGGATCAGGTAGTCAATTTTGCTGCTGAATCTCATGTAGACAGATCAGTTCTTTATCCGGATGAGTTTCTTAACAGCAATGTTATGGGAACAGGTGTTCTTCTTGATGCCTGCAGAAAGTACGGCAATATAAGATTCCATCAGGTATCTACAGATGAAGTATATGGAGATCTCCCTCTTGACAGACCAGATCTCTTCTTTACAGAAACGACTCCGTTACATGCATCAAGCCCTTATTCTGCATCCAAAGCATCAGCAGATCTTATAGCACAGGCTTATCACAGGACTTTTGGTCTTCCTGTGACTATTTCAAGATGCTCAAACAACTATGGTGCTTATCAATTCCCTGAGAAGCTCATACCTCTTATGATATGGAATGCTACTCATGATAAGGAACTTCCTGTGTACGGCGAAGGCAAGAATGTAAGGGATTGGCTTTACGTCATGGATCACTGCAAGGCAATAGACCTTATCCTTGAAAAAGGAACAATAGGTGAGGTTTATAATATCGGTGGACACAATGAAAAGACCAATATGGATGTGGTAAAGATAATTCTTGAAAAGACAGGCAAGTCAGAGAGCCTTATCAAGCATGTTACAGACAGACCTGGACATGACAGGAGATATGCCATAGACCCTGCTAAGATTCATAGGGACCTTGGCTGGCAGCCGGAGACACCTTTTGCAGAAGGTATCGTTTATACTATAGACTGGTATCTTGCTCATACAGAGTGGATGGCGCACATTATGAGCGGCGATTATGAAAAGTATTACGATACTATGTATACCGACAGAGATAAGAAATTTTCAAGATAAATGAGAAAATGCCAGACTGCATTGTTGTCAGTCTGGCATTACTTTTATGTACTTTTATGTTCCGACTATCTCAGGAAATTCGAAAGTAAATTCTGTGCCTTCACCCACTTCACTTGCTACAGAAATTGTTCCGTCATGCTTTAGGGCTATCTGCCTTGCTATTGCAAGCCCAAGACCTGAGCCTTTGGCGTTCTGACGAAGTTTGCTCCTGTAAAATTTATCAAATATATAAGGAAGCTCCTGCTTGGAAATTCCTACACCATGATCTCTTATTTTTACAACGAGCTTTTTTCCGCATACACTGTAAATATCACCATCGATATTCCAAGTCTTATCGATAAGGCTGTCACGGTTCCTTATCACAGGAAGTCCCTCTTTTTCCTCTATTGAAATATCTATAGTGCTTCCCTCATTTGAAAATTTAACAGCATTATCTACTATGACCATAAACATCTGTCTGATACGGTCGTAATCGCCATACATAAGATATACTTCCGAATCGCAGGTGTGGTTTACAGTCATGTTTTTCTTGGCAGCAAGGGCTCCTGCAGACCTGTCGATATCGTCAAATACCTGAACCAGATTTATAGGCTCTTTTTCAATTTCAAAATCAGGATTCTGCATCTTGCTGAGAGCAAGTAGATCACCTACAAGTCTTTGCATGCTTTCCATTTCGGAAAGCATCTTTGAATAGTAGTCCATTCTTGTAGGCTCATCTGTAACAATACCATCCGCAAGAGTCTCGGTATAAGCTCTTACAACGGTTATAGGTGTTCTTAATTCATGAGAAACATTTGCAAAGAAATCTATTCTCATCTGGTCGAGCTTTTTTCTTTCATCCTCTGCTTCATGAAGCTTATCTGAAAGAATATCCACAGTCCTTGCAAGATCTCCAAGCTCGCCTTTTTTCTCTATGCCAGTATGAGCAGTATAGTCTCCTTCTGCAAGCCTTAAGGCTGTTTTTCTCATTTTTGAAATAGGCCTTGTGATAGACCCGGCAAAGAAAATTGCTACAAATACTGCCACTAAAAGAGCAATGATCGTTGAAAAGATAACAATTCTTGTGCCGGACTCTATAACATGCTGCTGACTTTCAGCCCGCTGATTAAAGAGAACTGCACCCACAACGTTTCTATGAGCGTCGATAACAGGCGCTCCTGCAAAAATATAAGTGCTCTGGTAGGTGTCTGAGTATTTATCCATAGAATAAACATGTCCTCTGAACACCTCGTTTAAAATTGGCTTTATCTCTGCAAGCTGTTCATCGTCGAGGTCGATGTTTACATATTCGTTTGCAAGAGGGTGGTCCGGATTTGAAACGATCCAGACATCCGCGGTCTCTGTTTCATCAAGAACTTCTATAAATGCAGGGTATCCTATGGTATCTCTGTCCTGAACATATTGCGATACTCTTGCCGCGACCTGCTTTGCCTGCTTCAAAAGTCCATGGCCGGTACTTTCTACTGTAGTCCTTGAAAAAAGCTGTATAAATATAATACCTGTCAGTATTGCAAATATTGCCATGACTACAGCATAATTTCTGAACATAAGAAAGAACAGACTGTGCGTGGCAAATTTGGATGTTTTTTCTTTTTCTTCTGCTTTGTAATCAACCGAAATCATCAGCTATCTTTCTTTTCGTTATATTCAAATTTGTAACCGACACCCCAGATAGTTTTTATGCACCAGTTAGGATGATCGACCTTGTCAATTTTTGCTCTGAGTCTTTTTATATGAGAATCGACAGTTCTTCCGTCACCGTAATAGTCATATCCCCACAAAGTATCAAGCAGGACATCTCTTGTAAATACGCGGTTTGGACTGCCAGCCAGGGTCCACATGGTCTCTATTTCCTTTTTGGTAAGCCTAATGCTTTCGCCGCCTATGGAAAGAGAGTATTCATCGAGATTAACTTCAAGATTATCGATCTTTATTATTTTCTCATTTCCTGCATTATCGTTTTCGGAAGAGGAGTTGTTTTCAAAACGTCTCAACACAGCGCGGACTCTTGCCATGACTTCGCTTGGTGAAAACGGCTTTACTATATAATCGTCGGCACCTATATCGAGTCCCATGATACGCTCAAAATCTTCACCGCGGGCAGTTACAAGGATAACAGGAACATTTGACACAGCCCTTATCTTTCTGCAGACTTCATAACCATCTATTTTAGGCATCATTACATCAAGAAGAACACATATCGGCTGTTCTTTTTCAAACAGTTCGACAGCTTCCTGACCGTCAGCGGCAACTACCGGAACATAGCCTTCTTTTTTACAATAAGCCGCAAGGACTCTTGTTATATCTTCGTTATCATCAGCAATTAAAATCTTTGACATAATACCTCCGATCTTCAAGTCTTAGAATTACGTATAATCTGGAATCTAGCCCCTTGTATCATCATACCCTAAGAAATTTACATTTTCAAGGGTATGGGCTTTTTTTCACAAATTACCACAAAAAAAGTCTACAATAAACTGCTTAATTGTCACAATTATGACATAAATTTAGTATATCATGAAATTGTTCAAAGACAGACGGAGGTTGATATTATGAATAAGATCAAGAAGACCGCTCTGTCATGCATGGTTATGCTGCTTATGCTTCTGTCGCCGGTTATTATAAGCCCGGTTGTGGCTTATGCCGGAGAGGTATCGACTGAATCAGAATCCAGCGAGCCGAAGTTAAATGTTACCGATTTTTCTATGGTAACAGATGACAACTTCACTATCAAAGTGTTTAACGTGACAGAGGGACAAAAAATTTCCTTCAAGTCCAGTGACGAAGACATCGCAGAAGTCAACAAAACTGGCAGGGTCACTGCCAAAAAGGTCGGTGAAGCTATCATTACCGTTTCACTTGACGGCGACAAGACTTTTAAGTGCAAGGTCACCGTTGGTCCTCCAGCCATAAGTGTTAAGCTTACTTTAAGCAACTTAACTCTTGAGGTTGGCAGTCGCAAGACTCTTCAGACCATCATCAAGCCGAACACATCTACAGAAGTACCTGTATTTTCAAGTACGGATCCGGATGTTGTCGCCGTTACTTCTTCAGGTAAGGTAGTTGCCAAATCTACCGGCAAGGCTTACATCATTTCCGAAATAGCAAATGGAAAGTATGATATGTGCCTTGTTACAGTTGTTAAAGCTGAAAAGACTGAAAAAGCCGAATGATTTTTGATTTGGTACCTGGTAATATTTAAGATTTTCTGCAGGGCAGGTTTTTAACCTGTCCTATTTTTTTTGACGCAGTAAGATCGATCTTTAGAGCATAGCTTTTATTGTCTGAAAAATTATAGTTGAAATGAAATGCGCCTTGTGATATAATCATATTTCGTGTGGAGCGGTATCGAAGTGGTTATAACGGCCTCGACTCGAAATCGAGTAATCAGGAAACTGGTTCGTGGGTTCGAATCCCACCCGCTCCGCTTTATTTTTTGAATATATGCCTTCTCCTGTGCAAGCAGGTGAGGGCTTTTCTACTTTTAAGGAGAATAATATGGCAAATGCATTTGAGGATGATATTAAGAGTGGTGATTTTCACAGGTGTTATCTTCTTGCAGGCGATGAACCTTACCTTGTAAAATACAGAAAAAACTCTCTTATCAAGGCTCTTGTAAAAGAGGGTGACGAGATGAACCTTACTGTATTTGATGAAAAGGACATAGATGCAAGCAATATTTCAAAGGTAAAAGATATTGCGGAGACTATGCCTTTTTTTGCTGAAAAGAGAGTAGTGGTTCTTGAAAATTCAGGACTCTTTAAAAATCAGAATGATATGGCGGACTATATCGCTGATATCCCTAAAACAACGGTTATTATTTTTGCAGAAAAAGAAATCGATAAAAGAAACAGACTCTATAAGGCAGTAGGAAAATACGGTCTTGTTGTTGATTGCGCTCCTATGGCGCCGGAGACCTTGCTTAGCTGGGTCGGTGCCTTGTTTAAGAGAGGAGAGAGAAGGATCACAAAGAGCACTGCTTCATATCTGGTAGAGCGTGTAGGACAAGATATGTTCACTCTTTCAAATGAGATAGCAAAGCTTATAGCTTTTACAGAGGGAAGGGATATTGTCGAGGAAGCTGATATAAATGCAGTTTGTGCCAAAAGACCACAGGATCAGATATTTAAGATGATGGATGCCATAGGAAGAAAAGATGAGAAGGCGGCACTTGAATTTTATTTTGACCTCCTTAAAATGGGAGAACCGCCTTTAAGAATCTTGTATATGCTTAACAGGCACTTCCATATCCTTTTGCAGATAAAAGACCTTATGAAAAGGGGGAGACAGTCGGAGGCAGCATCGCTGCTTAAGATTCCACCTTTTACAGTGAAAAATTATGCCGCTCAGGCAGGACATTTCAACGAAAAGGTACTTTACGAAGCCTTCAATGAGGGCGTTGCGACGGATGAAGCTATAAAGACCGGTCAGGCGATAGACCAGATAGCAGTGGAAGAACTTATAATAAAGTATTCTTTGAAATGAATGAGAACAAAATAAAAGAGCTCAGATCATGCATTTGTTTGGCAATCTGAGCTCTTTATCGTATAAAATCTGTACATTTCTTATCATTAAGCCGTCAGTGATTTTCATACAAGGTAGTCAAATATCTTAAATACAGTACCTACAAATCTCTGACTCAAACGTTGATTTTTCAGATCTTTTTTGGTGACCCTATGGCACCTTTTAAAGGTATCTATAAAGTCCTCTTTAATATCGGAGAGCACCTGTGAATCTTCCATATATACAGCATCTTCAAAATTGTGATACAGGCTTCTGTAGTCAAGGTTAATAGAGCCTACTACAGCTCTCTTATTGTCACTTAAGAAAACCTTTGCATGAACAAAGCCCGGTGTGTATTCGTATATTTCAACCCCGGCTTCAATAAGAGGTTTGCAATAACTGCGGGTCAGAGCAAAAACAATCTTCTTGTCAGGTATATGCGGAATGATTATTTTAACAGAAATTCCCTTCTTGGCGGCACTTTTAAGAGTGTTCTGCATCTCTTCATCAAGAATCAGATAAGGAGTCATTATGTACACATAACTTTCTGCGCGGTTTATTATGTCCATATAGACAGCCTCTCCAACTCTTTCATCGTCAAGAGGGTTGTCTCCGAATGGAATGATATAGCCGTCAGAAATCTGCTTTTCGAACACGATCCTTTCTGTATATTTTTTACATTCGTTCTTAAGGTTAAGTATGTCACTTTTATCCATTTCCAAGGCTGAAAGTCTTTTGCCGCGGTGTCTGGTGATGGGGTCTGCCAGTGCCCAGTCCTGCAGCATCATAAGGGTCATTGTCTTTACCGCATCACCGTAGAGTCTTACACCTGTGTCCTTCCAGTGCCCGAATTTACTCCCATTGTTTATGTATTCATCGGCAAGATTAACCCCGCCAGTAAAGCCGATTGTCCCATCCACGATAAAAAATTTTCTGTGATCTCTGTAGTTGTAGGTGGTTGAAATAAATGGCATTATTTTATCAAAGATACGACAGTCTATCCCTATTTTGGCAAGGAGATTAGGGTAATTGTGAGGGAGCTTTGCAAATTCACACATACCATCGTAAAGGACTCTGACTTCAACGCCCTCCTTTGCCTTTTTTGCAAGGAGATTAAGAATCTGCCCCCACATGTGGCCTTCTTCGATAATAAAATATTCAATGAAAATGAAATGTTTTGCATGTTCAACTGCGGTAAGAATGTCAGGCAGCATATCATCGCCGAGCTTATAATATTTAACTGCCGTATGCCTGTATACAGGAAATGTGCCGGTTCTTTCGATGTATTTTAGAAGGTTGCAGGTGTGTGTTGAATTATGTTTTAGCCTTTTGAGTGCATCGCTGTCCTTTACGAGCACGCCTTTTGTGGCTTCTGTTACAGTGATAGAGGCTTTTTTTAACATCCTGTGACCTACATCATTTTTAACTAAAAGATACATTCCCGCGGAATATATAGGGAGAATGGCAAACATTGCTACCCAGGTCATTTTAACGCTTGTGCTGTCGCTGCTTCCAAGGACAACAAATATGAAGATTGCACGAAGGGCAAGGTTGACACCGAGATATTCAGGCATGGCATCATAAAAGAAGACGAACATTGAAAGAAGGATACTTGTCTGCAGGAGGATCAATATAACATTTATACCGGTTCTTCCGAATATAATGCGAAGCAGACCTTTTTTGCTGTCTTTAACGAGTTTCAGTTCTTTTATACGACGAAATTTCTTCATATATTTATAATTCCTTTTCTGGCGACTTCTGTGCCGTATCGTTTGGAACACGATAATAAAAGTATAGCTGATTAAACTCTTCAATACAAGTTTTACGGGGTTGATTTTCTTAAGATATATCTGTAAAATAAAAAGGAATGTCAATAGTCAGGTAATTTTTAATATCGTCGTGCAGGGCATGATGAGCGGAGGATAAAGATGGAAAACGCACTTCCAAAAAGAAATGAAGTACCAGTTGAACTTACATGGAATCTTTCAGATATCTATAAAAGTGATGCTGAATGTGAAAAAGAAGCAAACGAGGCTTTAAGCCTTGCAGATGAACTTGCCGCAAAGGCAGGTCATGTTTGTGAAAATGCAGAATCTCTTTATAAGACAATGAAGCTTTACGAAGAGATATCAAGAAAGATCATGAGAGCGTATAATTATGCAAGCATGTCTTCAGATGTCGATACTGCCGATCAGGCACACCAGTCTCTTCGCGGAAAGATCGAGACTACCTCAGTAGCTATAAATGAAAAGTCAGCTTTCCTTGAACCTGAGATACTTGCAGCAGGAGAGGGAAAGATAGATGCATTTTACAATGAACTTCCGGATCTTAAATATTTCAAGGTTACACTTGATGAGATCTTAAGGCTCGCTCCACATACATTAAGCCGCGAGATGGAAGAAGTGCTTGCTTTGGCCGATGATATGGCAGGTACACCATACAATGCATTTAACATGCTTGCCGATGCAGACCTCAAATTCCCTTCAATAAAGGATGAAGAGGGCAACGAGGTTACTATAACAAACGGTCGTTTTGTTCCTCTTGAAATGAGCCATGACAGAAGAGTCCGCAAGGAAGCTTTTGAAAAATATTATAATACCTATGGTTCCTTCCGCAATACATGGGCTTCGCTGTACTATGGTCAGGTAAAACAGCAGATGTTCTATACAAAGATGAGAAAATATCCGTCAGATTTTGAAGCTGCTGTAAATCGCGTTAATGTATCGCCTGACGTATGCAGAAATCTTATCGCATCTGTTCATGACAATATCGAAAAGATGTACCGTTATGTAAGACTCAGAAAGAAGCTTCTTAAAGTAGATGAGCTTCACATGTATGATGTCTACACTCCTATGATAAGTGATTATACACCTCATTATACAATAGAAGAGGCAAAGGAACTTGTACTTAAGGCTCTTGCTCCTCTTGGAAGCGACTACACTGATGTATTGAAGAAGGCTTTCGTAGAGAGATGGGTCGATGTAGTTGAAAATGAAGGTAAGCGCGGCGGTGCTTATTCAGAAGGAGTTTACGGGGTTCATCCTTATGTGCTCCTTAATTTCAACGGAACGCTTGATGATGTATTTACTCTTGCTCATGAGATGGGACACTCAATGCACTCATATCTTTCAGACAACAACCTTAGCTTCTTTGATTCAAATTACAAGATATTTGTTGCCGAGGTTGCAAGTACTACCAACGAAGTACTTCTTCTTGAATACATGCTTAAGAGGGCACAGTCTGAAAATGAGAAGCTCTTCCTTCTCAATCACTACCTTGAAAGCTTCAAGGGTACTCTTTTCAGACAGACAATGTTCGGTGAGTTTGAAATGAAGACCAACGAGCTTGCGGAAGCTGGTACTCCTCTTACTGCAGAGGTTCTTACAAAGACTTATTATGACCTTAATAAGTTTTATTTCGGACCAGATATGGTTTCAGATGAACTTATCGGAAATGAGTGGATGAGAATACCTCATTTCTACTATGATTTTTATGTTTATCAGTATGCTACAAGCTTCTCTGCTGCAGTTGCTATCGCTCACAGAATACTTGATGAGGGAGAAGCTGTTGTAAAGCCTTATAAGCAGTTTCTTTCATCCGGCTGCACAAAGGACCCTGTAAGTCTTCTTAAGATCGCAGGTGTGGATATGACGACCAGAGAGCCTGTTGACAGTGCTCTTAAGGTATTTGAAGAAGTTATTGCTGAAATGGAGAATTTAACTAAATGATGAAATTGCTCGATATAGTTAAGGAGGCGGTGAAGCGTGGTTTTACTGCCGCCGGATACGATGAAAAATATGCCATGGCGGGGGTAAGCAACAGACCTGACCTTTGCCAGTACCAGTCAAACGGTGCGATGGCAGCAGTGAAGGAATACCACAAGGCTCCTCTTGTTATCGCAGAGGAAGTTGCCGCAAAGATTGCAGAAGATCCTGGATCAACTAAGATTTTTGGTAAGGTTGAGGCTGTAAAGCCTGGCTTTCTTAATTTTACACTTAAGGATGAATACCTTGCAGAATATGCGGATGAAATGGCCATGAAGCCTGATCTTGGATTTGAAAAGAGTACAAACCCAAGAAATATCGTACTTGACTACGGCGGACCGAACGTTGCAAAGCCTCTTCATATAGGACACCTTCGTTCAGCCATAATCGGAGAGAGTATAAAGAGGATAGAGCGTTTTGCAGGTCACAAGGTAACGGGTGACGTTCATCTTGGTGACTGGGGTCTGCAGATGGGACTTATCATTACAGAGATCCGTCACAGACATCCGGAGCTCCCTTATTTTGACGAAAGCTTTACAGGTGAATTTCCTAAGGAGGCTCCGTTTACAATAAGCGAGCTTGAGGAGATCTATCCTTGCGCCAGCGGAAAGTCAAAAGAAGACCCTGAGTACAAGGCAGAAGCACTCAAGGCTACCCATGACCTTCAGGCAGGCAACAGAGGGTATATGGCTCTTTGGAATCATATCATGAATGTTTCTGTTACGGACCTTAAGAGAAACTATGACAACCTCAATGTGTTCTTTGATCTTTGGAAGAAGGAAAGTGATGCCCAGCCATATATTCCTGACATGGTTGAGAAAATGAAGAAGGACGGTCACGCTTATCTTTCAGAAGGCGCTCTTGTTGTAGATATAGCAGAGCCAAATGATAAGAAGGAATACCCTCCTTGTATCATCCTTAAGAGTGATGGTTCTTCACTTTACGAGACCACAGACCTTGCAACGATAGTTGAAAGAATGAAGCTTTTCAACCCTACAGATATAATCTATGTAGTAGATAAGAGACAGGAACTTCACTTTATCCAGCTTTTCAGAACTGCAAGAAAGACCGGAATAGTAAATGAAGATACCAATCTTGTTTTCTTAGGCTTTGGTACAATGAACGGCAAGGACGGCAAGCCTTTTAAGACGCGTGAAGGCGGAGTTATGAGGCTTGAGACTCTTATAAAAGACATTACTGAAGAAGTATCAAAGAAGATGAGCGACCGCGATATTTCGGAAGAGCAGAAGAAGGAGATCGCAAAGCAGGTCGGTCTTGCTGCACTTAAATATGGTGATCTTTCAAATCAGGCAGCAAAGGACTATGTTTTCGACCTTGACAGATTTTCTTCATTTGAAGGAAATACAGGCCCATATATCCAGTATACTGTTGTAAGAATAAGATCGATCCTTGATAAATACAGTGCTGAATTGGGAGTAAATAGGGCAGAGGCAGTAAAGAACCTTGAAAGTGCTTCAATGCTTGCACCTGCAAATGACAGTGAGAGAACACTTCTTCTTACTGTTGCCCGCTTTGGGGATATGCTTGCCAATGCGGCAGCAGAGTACGCTCCGCATAAGATATGCGCTTATATTTATGAGCTTGCCAATAACTTTAGCTCATTTTATCATGATAATCATATACTTACCGAAAGTGATGAAAATAGAAAGAAGAGCTGGCTCAAGCTTTCAGCTCTTACAGAAAAGGTACTTGTAACATGTCTTGACCTTCTTGGTATAGAAGCGCCGGAAAGGATGTAATATGTATCGCCTGACAGCCCGCCTTATAGTATACAGAGATATTAGAAATGATGGGATCTTAAAGTCCCTGTCAGAAATAATAAAGGATTTTGACAAGGGTCTTGCAGATGAATTTCTCGACAGAGAAGCTATGGTGTCAAGGATCTACGAGCAGATACATAAGCTCTTGGATCTTGCTACTGTATATGGTTTTGACGATAATCTCTGGCATAATTACCTTACATTTCTTCTTATAACTACCGAGGTGCCATTCTCAGTAGTCTGTGAGAAGGCGGGCGATCGGGGCGGTTCTGTAGTCTCATTTGCAAAAAGCGACCTTAAGATAATGAAGGAGCTTTTTGATTATGATTTTACAAGGATAGAAAATGAACTTGGAATAGACTGCTTTTCAGTCATAGAAAATTATCAGTCTGTAAAGAAAAGTTCCAATGCCTATAATGCCAATGTTTCAACCTGTGTGAGAAGAATCTCAAAGGAACTTGAAAATGCCGCAGATGAAAATGAGATGTATGACATTTTAACTTGCTTTTACAAGGACTTTGGAGTCGGAAAGTTCGGTCTTAATAAGGCATTCAGAGTAAAGGACAATAACGGCAGTGCCATGATCAGGCCTATAACCAATATTGCAGATGTGAGATTTGACGATATCATAGGTTATGAAAGTCAGAAAAAAGAGCTTATAGAAAACACCAGAGCTTTTGTTGAGGGAAGACACGCCAACAACTGTCTTCTTTATGGCGATGCCGGTACAGGAAAGTCCACAAGCATCAAGGCTGTGCTTAATGAATTTTATCCTGAGGGACTCAGGATGATAGAGATCTACAAGCACCAGTTTGCCTGCCTTGCAGATACCATATCGCAGATAAAGAGCAGAAATTATAGATTTATCATCTATATGGATGATCTTTCCTTTGAAGATTTTGAGATAGAATATAAATATCTTAAGGCTGTGATAGAGGGTGGGCTTGAAATAAGACCTGAAAATGTGCTTATCTATGCGACGAGCAACAGGCGCCATCTTATAAAAGAGAGTTTTAACGACAGAAATGATATGGGAGAGGGCAGCAATGATGTTCATCATTCAGACACGCTTCAGGAAAAACTTTCACTTGTTGCAAGGTTCGGACTAAAGATAAATTATTCAGCCCCGGGTGAGTCGGAATACCTCAATATCGTAAAGGAAGTTGCCGCAAAGTATAAAGATAAGATCAAGCTTTCCGAAGAAGAACTTCTAAAAGAAGCGAAAAAATGGGAGATTTTTGCGGGCGGCAGGTCCGGCAGAACTGCAAGGCAGTTTATAGACAGTATCTTGTCAAATGGAGGCAGGTAATGAAAAAGTCAGTATACAAGGTTAACATAAAAAGCGTTTTAGCTGTAATGTTTGCCTGTATGCTGGCTTTTTTATGTTGCTTTCATCAGGTCATGGGCATCGTAAATGCAGGAACAGTCACTTCTACAGATTATATAAGGGTAGGCTTAAAAAAGGCTTTCTATGGCAGGTCTTCAATAAAGATAAATAATAAATCCGTCTGGATAGGGCTTTCATACGGAAATTCATATACTGAAACCGATAAACTGATAAGCAACAGCGGCTTTGAAATTACCTGTGACAGGACAAATTTTGCAATCCTTAATGGCTCTTTTGATTCCTTTGATGCGGCGTTAAAAAAGGCGAAATCTGTAAATTCTATATATGGTCTTGGAGTTATTCCTGCCCTGACAGGGCTTTCAAAGGATAAAAAAGGTACATGGAAACTCTACATTCCATATACATCAAAGACATTTGCAGGCAATACCGTAGGTGTAAGCAGGGTGAAAAGGACGAGCGTCTATATGCTAAAGGTGAAGTCTGACGGCGGGACTTTTCTCTGCGATTGTGAAAATGCAAGGACAAACCCTCAGTTTGCCGCCGGAGCGAAGAATGATGCCGGAGTAGGTGTGATATCTTTGGCAGGGAGCCATTTTAGAGGCAGGATAGAAGCAGGAACCTACGGGGCAGCTGCCGTAAGTGCAGTAAATGTCATAATGTTTGAAGATTATCTTTATGGTGTCGTGCCTATGGAAATGTCTTCGTCATGGCCTATGGAGGCTTTGAAAGCTCAGGCTGTGGCATGCAGAAGTTTTTCAGTTGCAAGTCAGGGCTTTGGACCTTCGGGTTCGGTGAAATCTTATCCGACTCTTAATGACACCACGCAGTATCAGTCGTATGGCGGTTATGATAAGGAAAGCAGCAGGAGCAATAAGGCAGTATATGAGACAAGAAATACTTTTGTTTCGTATAAGAATAAGGTCGTAAGGACATACTTCTATTCGACCTCAGGTGGTGCAACAGAGGCGCCGGAGTACCTTTGGGGAAGCAAGGTGGCATACCTTAAGAGTGTACCGGATATATACGAGAATAAGCCTGAAAAGGCACCTTGGACCTATGAATTCTCCGCATCAAAGGTGGCATCACTTGTAAGCGGATATGGGACTAACTTGGGCATTGTGAAGAGAATTGATATACTTAAGACTTCTCCTTCTGGAAGAGCGGTTGAAATGAGGATAAGCGGCACAAAAGGAAGCGTCACATTGAGAAAAGGACAGATAAGAAGTGCCTTTGGACTTCCAAGCACCAAGGTAGATGTATATAATCCCGGAGAGGATCCGGACTTCGTTTCTGCAGTAAATAACACAGGAAATCTTTCTAGATGCACTCTTAAAGGAAAGACACTTATTTCTGGAAAGGGAGCGAAAACAAAAATTTCCGGAAGCGATCAGGTTGCAGTAACAGGTAAAAATAACATAAAAGGCTATAGCCTGAAGACTGTAAAAAGTGGAAATTTCCTATTTGTCGGTTCGGGCTACGGGCATGGAATCGGCATGTCCCAGTCCGGAGCAAGAGGCATGGCAGAGGCAGGCTTTGGCTATAAGGAAATTCTGATGCATTATTTTACAGGGGTAGAGGTGAATTAGGAAACCCAAAAGAAAAAACCAGGTCTACGACCTGGTTTTTTATTTATATTGCATTTCCAACTTCACCATCGTCGTCGCCAGCGTAGTCATCGCTTGCTTCGGATCTAGGAAGCATGCGGACACGTATCTTTTCGATACGTCTGTGGTCGACAGCAGCGATAGCAAAAGAAAGACTGCCGTCAGTGATCATTTCACCTTTCGACGGAAGGTGTCCGATAAGATCGATCACCTGACCTGCTATTGAATCATAATCTTCAGAATTGTAGCTGGTACCAAAGGTTTCGTTGAAATCAAGAAGCCTTGTGGAGCCCTTGACCATATACTCAAAATCATTGAGCTTTATGATATCATCAACTTCGTCGGTGTCATATTCATCACGAATTTCACCAACTATTTCTTCAAGAAGATCTTCAAGGCAGATAAGACCGGAAACTGAGCCATACTCATCCAATACGATACACATTGAAACGGTTGCCTTACGCATTTCACGCATAAGCTCACTTGTTTTCTTGAATTCATAAGTAAAGTGAGCAGGGCGAAGGAATTTCTTCATTTCAAAATCATCGCTGTTGCCGCGGTAAAAAGCTATGTCCTTCAAATAGATGATACCGATGATATTATCCTGATTTTCATGATAAACAGGAAGCCTTGAGAATTTATCATCTGAAAAGGCTTTGAGAAGTTTATCGTAGGAAATATTATCAGCGACAAGGCTCATATCCATACGCGGAACCATAACATCCTTGGCGATAGAATCACCGAAGTCTACCACGTTATCGATCATTTCTTTTTCATCATTCTCGATAACACCTTCTTCGTGACTTGCTTCAACATATGTTCGAAGTTCATCTTCGGTAATGGAACCATCCGTATCGGTGCTTTTTTTACCAAGCATGGTAAGTATGATTGATGTGATCACATTCATTACGGCTATGAGTGGTGTAAGCAGCTTTATCAGTACCGTTAATACCGGTGCATACCTCATTGCCATTTTTTCCGGATTCATGTTTGCCAGAGTTTTTGGAAGTATTTCGCCAAAGATAATGACTACAACTGTCATTATCGCGGTAGCAACACTGATATAAATTCCGCCAAAACGCTTTGTAACTATTGTGGTTAAAAGGGCGGTTGCGGAAATATTAACTATGTTGTTGCCTATGAGCACCATATTGAGAAACTTGCGCTGGTTCTCTACAAGGTCCTGCACAAGCTGTGCTCGTTTGTTGCCTTCTTTGGCAAATGCTCTGATCTTGATCTTGTTTACTGCTGTAACGGCAGTCTCTGCGGATGAGAAAAATCCGGAGAGTACTATCAGCACGATCAGCACTATAATGCTTATCGCGTCACTGGGGTCCAAAAGATCATCTCCTTTTGTATTATATTCTGCATAAGTATGTCAGAAATTTTGCCTGACAAAATATTTTATGCGTTCTTACAATTTTACTAATTTTACACCCTCTTGTCAATCCGTGCTTGCGAGAATGTGTATATGTTGCTATAATAACTGAGGCAGCGCTACGCGCTGTCTCGCAGCCCCAGACATGCCGAAGGCATTTTAAAATGTCTGGGGTATCCGCGATAA
>CADBPM010000085.1 GCA_902796595.1 uncultured Lachnospiraceae bacterium
TTCCTCTTTCAGCTTTTTTGGCTCCGAGGTTCGGGCTTAGAGGAGTCTGGATAGCCATGGCGACAGAACTGTGCGTTCGTGGTATAATATTTTTAGTTAGATTTGCCGGCGGAAAGTGGGTTGACAAGGGAATTGTTCTTGCCAATAAGGAATGAATAGTGTATTGTAATATCTAACTTTTGCCCGATGTTTTACTTTGTCGGATATAGAAGAAGCGAGAATTTATGTCCGGCTACACATTATCTGGAGGATGAATGTTTTATGGATAAAAAGAATAAGCTTGCTGATTATGCTGCAAGGATTAAGAAATTAGGCGGAAGTGATATAAATACCGAGCCTGTTACCAAAGAGGAAAAGCTTGCGGCAAAGGAATGTCTTGAAACCACAAAGAAGTTCTTTTTGGATAATGGTTCACTTTACAGAGCTGTGATACCGCATCTTTTTGTAAGAAGTAAAAAGATATTATACGGAGTAGAGCCTGTAAATCATGTGGAACTTGAAAATCCGAAATATCAGGATGATGGTGGAGTTGATGCTTTAAGAAAGATAGTGTCTATTGTCAGAAATGACACATTTCGCAGGTCTTCTGCGATTACTTCACTGTTCTTCAGTGCAGAGATGGATTCGGATTATTCGGGAAATATACAGAAGCTTTTTGTTGATGGCGACAATATCGAGCCTTCAGCTACCAATAAGGCATGGGGTACTTATCATGCCATGTATGACCTTGTAAATTACAGTGTAAAGGGAAGCTTTGACGGCAAGAACGAGTTCTTTGACCCGATCCCTGGTGAGATAGTGACTATAGTAAATAAGAGCCGTGAGGAAAATGATGAGCTTGCAAGCGGTTTAAAGACACTGCTTAAGGCAAAGGAAAGCGGACTTGACCTTTTAAAGAAGAATCAGGAACCTGACAATCTTACAAGAACAGATCTTATAAAGAAATTGTCGCGTTGAAATAAAAAGAGTTAGATTTATAAAACCTCCACGTATTGACGCGGAGGTTTTTTGCGTCTATTATAGAGAAGTATGCTGCTATGCGGCGATAACAAGATGAGAAGGTGAAGTTCACTGACTCGGTAATGAAGGGAGACACACATGGCTGACAAGAAAGATAAGAAAGAAAAGAAGATCAGAGAGTGCGCATGGGAAAAATATTCGGATGCAGAATTAAAGAAAGTATTTGACTTTGCAGAAGGCTACAGAAAGTTTATTTCTGATAATAAGACTGAGCGCGAAAATAACGACGAGTCTATAAGAGAGGCTGAGGCAGCAGGTTTTAAGAACCTCGAAACATATATTGAAAATGGCAAAAAGCTTAAGGCTGGTGACAAGGTTTACCTTACAAATATGGGTAAGGCACTTGCACTTTTCGTTGTAGGAAAAGAGCCTTTAAAGAAAGGTATGAATATCCTTGGTGCCCATATCGATTCACCAAGGCTTGATGTAAAGCAGGTACCTCTTTATGAGGACACAGAGCTAGCTATGCTTGATACTCACTATTATGGCGGCATCAAGAAGTATCAGTGGGTTACTCTTCCACTTGCGATACATGGTGTTATCGTTAAAAAGGATGGAACAAGCGTAAGCATAAATATCGGTGAGAAGGATGACGATCCTGTATTCGGAATTACAGACCTTCTTCCTCATCTTGCAGCAGACCAGATGAAGAAGACCGGCGCAACTGTAGTAGAAGGCGAAGACCTTAATATCATGCTTGGTTCAATGCCTCTTAAGGGCGAGGAAAAGGAAGCTGTAAAGAAGAATATGCTTGCTATCCTTAAGGACAAGTATGATGTTGTTGAAGAAGACTTTATGTCAGCAGACCTTGAAGTTGTTCCTGCAGGCCCTGCAAGAGATTACGGTCTTGACCGCAGCATGATCATGGGCTATGGACAGGATGACAGTGTTTGTGCATATACTTCACTTCGCGCTATCCTTGATGAAACTACACCTGCAAAGACCTGTGCATGCCTTCTTGTAGACAAGGAAGAGATTGGTTCAGTCGGTGCTACAGGTATGCACTCAAGATTCTTTGAAAATACAGTTGCAGAGCTTATGAACTGCATGGGCGAGTACAATGACCTTGATCTTAGAAGAGCACTTAAAAATTCACGCATGATCTCAAGTGATGTAAGTGCGGCTTATGATCCAAACTACCCATCTGTAAATGAAAAGAACAATTCAGCTTACTTTGGTAAGGGTATCGTATTCAACAAATATACCGGTGCAAGAGGTAAGAGCGGAAGCAACGAGGCTACAGCTGAATATGTTGCACTTATCAGAAAGATCATGGATGATAACAAGGTTACATTCCAGACATCAGAACTTGGTAAGGTAGATCAGGGCGGCGGCGGCACTATCGCTTATATCGCAGCAAACTACGATATGGAAGTTATAGATTCAGGCGTTGCAGTAATGAGCATGCATGCTCCTTGGGAAATAACAAGCAAGGCTGATATCTATGAAGCATATAAGTGCTATAAGGCATTCCTTAAGGATGCTTAAAAATGTCGTATTGCGAAGCAATACGATGTAGCCACTTACCATTGCCGAAGGCAATTATCATGGTAAGTGGTTCAAGTTAAAA
>CADBPM010000086.1 GCA_902796595.1 uncultured Lachnospiraceae bacterium
AACCATCGTTTTTTCGTTAATCTTCTTTCTTTGTATCTGAAAAAAAACATTTTTCATACGCTTTTATACGGTACTGCAGTGTTGATCTTGGAATTGATGCGCTCCTTGCGGCTTCAGACATAGTCAGTTCTCCATTTTTCCACTTTGAATAAAGTTCCTTGAATTCTTCGCCAAATTCGATTGGCGGTCTTCCAAACCTTACTCCTCTTGCCTTTGCAGCTGCGATTCCTTCATTGGTTCTCGTTCTTATTGCCACTCTTTCACTTTCTGCAACATAAGCTAAAAGCTCAAGCACAAGATCGCTTATTAAAGTTCCTACAAGGTCCTTGAACTGTCTTGTATCAAGCAAAGGCATATCTAACACTACAATATTGATATTTTTCACCTTCGTAAGGATCCTCCACTGCTCCCTTATCTCGTCATAATTTCTTCCAAGACGGTCTATGCTCATGATATACAAAATATCGCCCTCTTTTAACTTCTTTACCATCTTCTTATACTGAGGGCGCTCAAAATCCTTTCCGGACTTTTTTTCAACAAAAATATGCTTATCGTTAATTCCAAGCTTATGCATGGCGTCCAATTGACGGTCTTCATTCTGATCTGCCGTACTTACACGCACATAAGCATAAGTCTGTCCTTCACTTTTTGTTTCTTTTGATAAAACTGTCATTTTTTGTACCTTACCGCAGGCATGGTGATCATCGATGTCGTGCCTGCCGCGGCACCGACGAAAGTCTGAAGCATGGCTTCAAACTTTAACCTTCGTAACCAGTACTACAATAGCACCTCCAAGGCTTTACTTTCAGTTTCCTGCACAATAAAATAAGATTTTGAAGGTTAATTGTAAGATATATGATATATGATATAATAATGACTAGCCGGCCATGATAAACGCTCTCGCGTTGGCCGGCAGAGTGCAACATCAGGCATAAGCCTGATGCTGCAATAAATGACTAGCCGGCCATGATAAACGCTCTCGCGTTGGCCGGCAGAGCGTAGCATCAATCTTTACTTGATGCTACAATATAAGGAGAACATGATGAAACATATTTTAACAATAATCTTTGCTTTACTCACATTCGTTTTTCTTTTTTACGGTACGGCAATAATGAGGATCAATTCGGGTTCAAAGTTCTTCCTCGTATGGTTTGCTTTTGCCTTGTTCTGTGGTTTTCTGTCTCTTGCCATCTACTTTTCATTGTGGAATGCAGTTCCAAGATCAGTAAAGCTCATTTTTGGCAGTGCTTTGATAGCAGGAGTGCTCCTTGTAGCATTTACATGGGCGCTAATAGCAACTGAATTTCACTCTAAAGGAGAGCCTGACCTTGACTATATCATAGTTTTGGGAGCTCAGGTAAAGAGCAATACTCCAAGTGCTGTGCTAAAATACAGGCTTGATGCAGCTTACAGATACCTTTTGAAAAATCCGGATACAAAATGCATAACAAGCGGCGGAAAAGGAAAGAATGAAGCTCAGTCTGAGGGAGCTTTCATGAAAAACTACCTTGTTGAAATGGGAATTTCTTCTGACAGGATAATAGCAGAAACTACTTCTAAAAACACTCATGAAAATATAAGTAACAGTATGCAGTTTTTTAGTCCTGCAAGCGATACAATAGGCATAGTGACAAATAACTTTCATGTCTACAGGGGAGTTTTTCTTGCAAAACGGCATGGCATCAAACATGTTTCGGGAATTACCGCAAAATCTACCGGATTTTATCTGCCTAATAACATGCTGCGGGAATCTGCAGGGCTCATAAAGGATTTCATTATGTCACGTAAATAAACTGCCTGAAGCATTTCGCTGCTTATAACTAATATTCAAAATACTTATATTGCCTGATACACCATTCTTTCTGTAAAATATCGTGTTATAGACGAAAATGGGCATGCTTTGGGTGGACCTTTTTACTATATCGAACACGGCATGGGTGACAAGTGGAAATGGCTTGCCAAATATGATCGCTATCTTTGCATTAAGTGTTGTCGTGGTAAAAGAAACAAGACTATTTTTCAATAAAGAAGTTAAGCCAGATAATAAAGACAGCAAAGAAGATATAAATGATAACGAAACAGACAATTCATTTATTGCATAGCAAAAAAGGACGGTGTTAACATACTAAACACCGCCCTTTATCATTTTTAGGTATATATTCTGTAGTTCCCGCTCAAAGCCAGATATGCAAAGAAGTAAAGGCAGTTATCATAGTACCTCCTCTTGCCTGTTCTTAGCGAAGTATTCAGAAACTTACGCAGACAATCCTTACCTTCTTTGGTATCTCCTGTTAAAAGAGTGGCCGCTGCATTAGTCGCAATCATGGCAACCGGATGCATTGGCTCCAGCGGATTGCGAACCGCATTGCCACTACAGTCATATACCTCATGCTCATAATTGCTTCCCCTGCCACAAAAAAAGCTCTGCAATTTCTTTCCTTCTTCTATGGCCCATGGAGTGCTTCCAAACCAGACACTGTCAAGCGCTATATTCATTATTGTTCTGTATGCATCGCTATAATAAGTGTCTCTTCTTATATCGCTGAAAGAAACCTCTCTGACTCCACTGCCATCAAAATTGCCATATTCAGGATAAAGACCCGTATCCTTATCGGCTGTTCTCTGAAGATATTTTCTGCTCTCTTTTGCTGCTATCTCAAAAAACTCCCTGTCTTCTTCATAAGCCCACCTTGAAAACAATTCGTAAAAATGCGGCAGATGATAGCTTGGATCAGTGAAGGGCGAGCCGGAAACAAAAAGAATAAGATGGTTCTCATTGTTCCACATTGGCTTTCCTTCCAAATCACCACTGCCCTTATGAATACAATTATGCAGTAAATCTCTTGCTTCTTTACTATAGTTGAATACTCCCTCTCCATCACCCCATCTGTGCGATGCAAAGAATAAGGACATAGCAAAAAATTCCTCACCATCCGGAGCTGCTCCTTCTGCATTATGTCTCCCATCTGGCTGACAGCTCCATGCAAAATACCCCTTTTCAGGTCCTGAAGTCAGATACATATATGTGCGTGCCCATTTCCATAGACGGTCAAATTCCTTGTGATGATCGGTCTGTACGCACATCATCATGGCATAGCTCATACCTTCTGTACGCGCATCTTGATTTCCTGTATCTTCAAACCATGCCATATCATCCCCTGATTCATGATAAAGCCTCTCATCCTCATTGCCATAAAAAAGAGTCTGAAATATCTCATCAATGCGGTTTTTTATTTCTTCCTCAGTAAATCCTACCTCTTTTACTCTGTTAATATATTCCCCTGTAGTAAACGCTCCCTTGCTCATACTATTCACCTCTCAGATATTATTTCTTTAAAACATCGAAGACAGCCTTAAATGCAGGTTTAGGCTTACATTCACTGTCAAAAAGTCTTGCATTTGTCTTGTCATTGACCACATAATGATCTTTCAGACCAAAGAAAGTAACATTTGTGATATTGGCAGTCCCGCCAGCCTCAGTATCAAGCGACTTAACTGCACCAAGTATATCCTTATATCTTTTTGCCTGCAGCTCAAACTGTTCTGGAGTTTCCTTATCTACTCCTATAGATAGTTCTGTAATCTGTAATTCAAGGTCAAGTGACGCATAAAGCGAGATCGCGCTTGTAATCGTTGAAATATCCGGATAATCAAGTCCGTAATATCCCTGCATACCTATCCCGTCGATAAGTCCCTTTTCTTTCAAATGTTCTGCAAGCTTAAATATATAATTCCTTTTTTGTGGCTGAAAAGCATTGTAATCATTATAAAATAACTTTACATCCGGATCTGCGTATTTTCTTGCATAAGTAAAAGCAGCATCAACATAATCCTCACCAATAGTGGCATACCATGGATTTATTTCATCGCCCGTCTTTGTGCGACATGAGAAGAAACTTTTCTTATCACCTGTATCAGGTTCAACAGCTTCATTTACAACATCCCAACAATATACAACCCCGGGATAATTTTCCTGACAATGAGTAACTACCTGCTTTATGTAGCTTTCCATACGCGCAAGCATTGTATCTTTATCTACAAACTCACCTTCATCCTTGTATCCTTCTCTGAAAAACCATCCAGGTGCCTGTGTATGCCACACAAGTGTATGACCTCTCATTTTAATTCTGTTATCCTGACACCATCTAAGAGTATCATCAATGCAGGTATAATCAAGAACCGGCATACCATCTTTCGATTTCTGACTTGGCTCCTGTTGAAGAAGATAACAGCTCTTCATCAGATTTGTAAGAGTAACTGTATCAAAATGTTTCTTTACCATGCTCATGTACTGCTCATCGTAGGTTGTAAGATTTTCAAGCATACTCCCATTGATACCGCATCCAAGCTTAAAATAACTATTGCATTCTTCTTTAAGAGATACATTATCATAATCAACCTCTTTAGCTAGCGAAATTGCCGAAGCTTCAGGTATTTGAACTGATGAGGCAATTGTAATTTCTGAAGACTGGGTGCTTACAGATACATTCTTACTGCCTGAACCCGTACTCAAACTGGTTGGTGATGTTTTTTCCTCTCCACATCCGATTGCAGTAAAACATAGCATTGTTGCTGCAAATACAGCAATTACTCTTTTTCGGTCATAAAACATACTTCTTCCCTCCGCAATAAGTCAAGCATAAATGCCTTCTCCAATACACAGTTTAATTATGTAGCATATTCTTAGGTCATTCTACGTAATTATTGCAGAGTTTTTGTGCAATTATTGCTTTTTATAGTAAGCATATCTATACATACATTGCAAAAAGTGTAACTAATAGAATTAATAAAAGACTGAGGTGATTTTAGAAAAATTGAGTGTGCTAAGGTTGACAATAAAAAAAGTATTATCATTTCTGATAATACTGGAGTATAACTTATGTAATTGTACAAAGCCGATGATCGGACTCGAACCGATAACCTGCTGATTACAAATCAGCTGCTCTGCCAATTGAGCCACATCGGCATATCACAGCAAACGAAATAAATAATCCCGCTTACTGTAAATGACCCCAAGCAGATTTGAACTGCTGTTATCGCCGTGAAAGGGCGGTGTCTTAACCACTTGACCATGGGGCCATAAATACTCTTCTAAGAAAGACTCGAACCTATAACATCACGTCTTATGCGCTATGCTATAGGTTCGAAGTAAAAGGCTAATCAGAATACACCAACTAACCATACTTTCAAAACTGCACATTGATTATTCCAAACTTTATCAATTGAACAAGCCCTCGACCTATTAGTATCAGAAGACACACAGATTACTCTGC
>CADBPM010000087.1 GCA_902796595.1 uncultured Lachnospiraceae bacterium
ATTTCGTTTACGATAAACGTCGCCGAGAATTATTGCTGGATAGAGCAAGCTCTATCCGCAATTATTTTCTTCGCTTACTATAAAATAATTTTGGCATTTCAAAAAGGCTGCCACTGTGATATAATTAGGTCGTTGTCTAAAAATCATCACATTTTCATCGGCGCAGCTGCAGGCACAGCGCCGACTGCCACCATGTCTGCGATAAAAAAGAGCAAATGAACGATAGTAACAAAACAATTTCTGTATTAAAAGAAGTACTTATACTTACCCTTGCCACTGCAATAATCGCGGTGGCTGTATTTTTCTTTCTTGTGCCAAGTCATGCTTCAGTAAGCAGTATATCAGGTCTTTCGATAGTATTAACAAACGTGATACCACTTCCTGTTTCTGCCATTACAATGATCTTAAACATAGTCTTGCTTATAGCAGGCTTCCTTCTCTGCGGAAGTGAATTTGGCGCTAAGACAGTATATACAAGTATTCTTTTACCTGTATTTCTCTGGGTTTTTGAGCAGTTATTTAAAAATTATACATCAATAACCGGAAGTGCCGAGTTAGACGTGGTCTGCTATGTAGTTGTTGTAAGCATCGGACTTTCTATTCTATTTAACAGAAACGCTTCATCCGGAGGTCTCGACATTATCGCCAAGATAATGAATATTTACCTTCATATAGATCTTGGTCGCGCTATGAGCCTTTCGGGTATGTGCGTGGCGCTCTCTTCCGCCTTATTTTATGATAAGAAAACCGTTGTACTTTCAATACTTGGCACATGGCTCAACGGCATTGTCCTTGATCACTTTATTTTTGGACAGAAGTTAAAACGACGTGTCTGCATAGTTTCAAAAAATCCTGCTGCGATGCGTGATTTTATAATACACACTCTTCACAGCGGCGCTACCATATACGATGCAAAGGGTGCTTACAATGGCGAGAAAAAGGAAGAGATAATAACTATCGTTGATAATGCCGAATATCAAAAACTTATGACTCATATACAGAAAAATGACCCGAAGGCATTCGTTACTGTGTATACAGTTGCAGATATGCGCTATCAGCCAAAGTTATAGGGGCAAGGTTTCCTGCCCCTATTTTTTTATATGTCTTATTATGCACGCTATGAGATATGGCAGACTTTCATCCACGCTGCCAAGGTCAGTTCCAAGTAATTTTCTTATAGAATTCATTCTGTATGCGATAGTGTTTCTGTGTATATACATAGCTTCCGAAACTTTTTGTATACTGCTGTCATATTTCAGATAATTTTCCAGAGTTTCAACATAATCAGAATTATGTATTTTATCATACTCAATCAACGGACCTAATAATTTATCTGACATTTCCTTCAGCAGTGCCTTATCCTCTATCGAATATAAAAGCCTGTATATCCCCATTTCATCGAAATAAACAGCCGCATTATCACTATCCTCTGCCATTCTGACCGCCTCTCTGGCTCTTTTATAGGATATGTAAAGATTCCCAATATCCTTAACCTTGCTCCCTATGCCAATAAAAAAACGGATCTCCGGCATCTTCTTTCTGACTCTTTTTGTAAATGTCTCTATTATGCTTTCAGCATCCTTATCACCAACATCATTAAGTATTATAACAAAGGCGGAATCATAATAGAAGAAATGCCCATTATGGGTCAGATTTGTACAATAAAGCTGTAGTCGATACCCTATACGCTTTCTTTCAACGCTGTCCATCTTGTCGAGAATATCCGAGAAAATAACTACTGCCTGAAATGTTCCATCAATATCATAGTTGGCAAGCAGCGCCTCTATATAATTAGCTCTGTCCTCAGGCTTTTCTATTGCTTTTATAAAGGATGCCGAAATCTGTTCATCGACAGTTCCCTGTAAAAAAACACGAATAGAAAGGTCTTTTATCATATCTACGATATAGATATCCCAAGGAACTGTAAGTAATGGAAACTCTCGCTCATCACAGATCTTCTTTACGCTGTCAGGTATATTTTTAATATAATAACCTGAATTGATAACAAGCCCGGAGGCATGATGCTCATCTAGTGTGATTATAAGTCCCAACAGTTCTTCTTCCTTTTGAAAACCGAGCCCTGTGGTAACTGCAAGTTCTTTGCCGCTGAAATTATTGATTATGGTAAAATCTTCAAGCATAATGAGCCAACTGATAGAATTTGACCAACCTTCTTTGCCACTGACAAGCTCCATCTGATATCTTTCCTTAGAGACTAAAAGCATATCTTCTATCGTGAATCCCATAAGCGCCTCTTTGTATTATTCAATACCTGTATACATTTGTGCGTTCAGCACAAAAAACATGTCTTAGTTTCAAAACGTGAACACATTGTGCATTTTCCATAACATGATAATATATATGTATAACATAAGCAAGCAGAAAAAATATTTTTGAATGTATCATAGCACATCATCCGGACAGCCCGGTGGTAATAGATTACATTATTACGAAATGGAGGTATAAGCTTATGACGATGATGTATTATAATTATAACACAGATTACAACACTGATGTTAAGGAACCTGAGTGGATGCGTGCAGAACGTTATGATTATTGCGATGGCGGAGTAAGTTCCTTCATTGACCACAACAATCAGTTATGTCTCGCAGATTATCTTTCAAAAATCTTTGGAAGAATCTTTTATAACAACATTGAAATAGCTGAATAAAGCCTGGAAACAAAAATAGCAAGACACAAGGTCTTGCTATTTTTGTGCTTTAAATGAAACTAATCTATTTCTATCAGTACTCCGTCCTTTGTACCTGTAATATATCCCTTTAAACTGGCTGTTTCAAGCCATTTAAGATCTGCGTCATCAGTGATAAATACTGGTTTTGTAACAATGTCCTCTCCCTGTCTTGAAATGCCCTCATTTTCAATAAAGAGCTTTGCCGGCTTTCCGTTCATATCTATGCCTTCAAGCATATATCTTGCTGAAAGAAGCATCCCACCTTCAACAGACCTTTGCGTATCTACTCCTCCCGGAAGTATCTTACCCTTAAAGTATTCACTTTCTGCATCTCCATGAAAAGTGATCATACAAACGTTTCTATCAGATTTCAGGTCATTTACCTCGTCTACAATAACATTGATCCTTAACATTTTTTTACCCTATGGCAGGCATGATAGCAATCGGTGCCGCGCCTGCTACGACACCGGTAAACACAGTGTATCACTTGCTCTTTGCAGCAAATTTCCCTATTACATCCTCTAAATCGGCTTCTATACTCTTAACATCCGACTTCTTTATTTTTCCGTTCTCAACCCTGTCAAGCATTGCAAGCAATAAGTCTTTTACATCAAAAATTGTCAGTCCCTCTGTTTCAAGTAAATACGCGGCGTATCCTTCCACCGTTACCTTAGGGCTGAACTTTCTCGCATATATTTTTGTTGCCTGCTCAACTCCGGATATTTCTATGAATCCTTCTTCTAAAAGAACCTGAATAGCTTTAAAAACTGCAGGTTTGCCAAAATGCTCATTCTTTAGATGGTCTGCAATCTCATTGCTTGTGAGTGAAATATCACTCTTCCACAAGCAGTCCATGACCTTGTGCTCTCCTTTGGTCAATATTTTCATAATGTTGCCCTCCGTTGTGCTATTATATAACGTTTAGATTATATCTCTATTATACTATAGTGTCAACGACATAAGGCATTCCAAAATCATACAGCACTGATGTTTCTCGTAGCCACCACTGAAACGCCTGAATTGCATACATCTTTTATAACAATATCGCCAATGTGGCAGGGAGCTTTTATAACAGCATGGTTAATCTCATCCATACAGTCAAAGATTTTGCTCTTTGGAATATTTTCGGCGGTCTTCACGCTGCACCTTGGTTTATCACCGCCGATCACCCTTACAGTACTTGTCACAGTTCTTTCAGGATGGATAACCTCATTTCTTGCATATCTGTCTCCAATCGCACAGGTATTGCCTGAAACGCTTACAACCTCGCCATCTTTCATTTCAACCGTAATCTGACAGCCCATCGGGCAGCCGATACAGGTAAGTTCCCTCTTTTCCATATATGCTGCCTCCTTATTCATTTTCTATCTTTATCGTTATATTTCTTATATCTTTCTTTTCAAGAATCATTTTTTTCTGAAGGATCACCTGCTCCATTTCACCCGGCGTAAAGATTTTCTTCTTTTTATGGATAACTCTCTCGTCGTTGAAATATACCGATACATACGCGTTTTTATAAACCGCTCCAACTCTGAATCTTACTGTGAGAAGATCCTCCATCCTGCATGGTGCAATCGTGCAAGGTACTGTGTAGCGAACGCCATCCGCCGGAACAAGCTCTATGCTGTCAGAAAAAGCTTTGGGGTTTGCCCCGTCTTTTACAAAGGCTGCAGCATGTTCTCCCGCTTTTCCTGCCTCCTCCGAAACATAGTCAACAAGGTCATGGACATGCAAAACATTTCCACACGCAAAAATTCCCGGTATATTTGTTTCAAAGCTTTCGTTTACTTTAGGTCCTCTCGTGACCGGATTCATTTCAACCCCGGCAGCACTTGAAAGCTCATTTTCAGGAATAAGCCCTACGGAAAGCAGAAGTGTATCACAGGTATATCTTTCTTCAGTTCCCGGTATCGGCTTTTTGTCGGCTCCAACCTCCGCGATAGTCACTGCTGAAACTCTGTCCTTGCCCTCTATATTCACCAGTGTATGCGAAAGTTTAAGGGGAATATCAAAATCATCAAGACATTGAACTATGTTTCGCTTTAAGCCGCCTGAATATGGCATAAGTTCAGCCACAACCTTCACTTTTGCGCCCTCTAATGTCATTCTGCGCGCCATGATAAGTCCGATATCCCCAGAACCAAGAATAACAACTTCCTTGCCCGGCATGTAACCCTCTATATTTACAAGTCTTTGGGCTGTTCCAGCTGAAAATATGCCTGCCGGACGGTAGCCTGGGATATTTAAAGCGCCTCTCGGTCTTTCGCGGCACCCCATGGCAAGAACGACAGCCCCTGCCTTTATCTGAAAGACTCCATCTGTCTTATTCATAGCTGTGACAAGCCTGTCCTTATTTATGTCAATTACCGCGGTATCGAGCTTATATTCTATTTTGTCGGCTTTAACCTGCTCTATAAACCTGTCTGCATATTCAGGACCTGTAAGCTCTTCTTTGAATGTATGCAGTCCAAATCCATTATGTATACATTGATTAAGTATTCCTCCAAGTTCAGAGTCCCTCTCAAGGATGAAAACATCATTTATACCTGCTTTTTTAGCCGCTAAAGCCGCCGCAAGTCCTGCAGGTCCCCCGCCTACTATCACAATATCGCACTTATCTTTCATTCCACTTCCCCCTTCGTCTCTCCGGTCACAATACTGCTATTGCCACCTTTTTTAGTAATCTTTTCAAGTGGAAGATCAAGTTCTCTTGAAAGAATATCCATGACCTTTGGGGAGCAGAAACCCGCCTGACACCTTCCCATTCCGGTCCTGGTCCTCCTCTTTATTCCATCGAGACTCCTTGCTCCGAGAGGGCGCCTTATTGCATCAATTATCTGCCCTTCAGTAACAGACTCGCATCGGCAGATCATATTGCCATAGGCAGGCTCTTTTTTTATAAGTTCATTTCTCTCTTTAAGGTCAAGTTTAAATGGATTGATAATTCCCTTTCTTGTTGCAATCCACCTCTCTTTATCTTGAAGGTTCATTTTTTCCTTAAGCATATCTCCTACCATTTTCCCGATTGCAGGACAGGAGGTCAGTCCCGGGCTCTCAATTCCGGCTGCATCTATAAAATGAGGAGCATCTTCTAATTCTTTTATAATAAACTCGTGACCATCTTCGTGCGCTCTAAGACCTGCAAAAGAAGTGATTACATCTCTTGCAACGTTCATTCCCTTTACATTAAGAGTTCCCTTTTTCAGAAGTTCCTCCATACCCTCTGCTGTTGTATTGACTCCATCCTTATCATCAATATCCTCTGCATTAGGACCAATTATGATATTTCCATGGACTGTTGGCGAAACAAGCACACCCTTTCCATACTTTGTAGGCTGAGGGAAAATGGTCCTACTCACAAAACCGGTCACATTTCTATCAAGAAGAAAATACTGCCCCCGGCGAGGTGTAATATGTATTTTATCTTCGCTCACCATGTTGTGAAATTTATCTGCATAGACGCCGCCTGCATTCACGACATATTTTGCAATATACTCGCCATTTGACGTATGCAGATGCCAGAAACCATCTTCCTTGGCAAAAATATTTTTCACTTCTGTATTAAATCTGAACAAAACTCCATTTACGAAAGCATTCTCTGCAAGAGCTATATTCAGGTTAAAAGGACAGACAATTCCGGCGGTAGGCGCAAAAAGAGCCCCCTCGGTCTCATCAGAAAGATTTGGTTCCATTGAAAGGGCTTCGTCACGCGACAAGATCCTCATGCCCTTTACACCATTTGCAATTCCCCTATCAAACAACTCCTGTAAACCGCCAAGTTCTTCCTTATGAGTACACACAACGAGTGAACCGTCCCTTTTAAATGGAAAGTCAAGTTCTTCTGAAAGTTTCCCCATCATTTCATTTCCAATAACATTTAACTTTGCCATAAGAGAACCTTTTCTTGCATCGTATCCGGCATGAACTATTCCAGAATTTGCCTTTGATGTGCCAGAGCAGACATCCTCCTCACGTTCCAAAACACATACATTTACATCATATCTTGAAAGTTCCCTTGCAATTGCACATCCGGAGACCCCAGCCCCGATTATAACAACATCGTAAACCATACCCCGCTCCTTCATTTTTATATATTTACCCCATTATAACACACAAAAAAAGGTCGGTGTCAAAGTATTTGGCAACGACCTCTTTATGCGCAAAATACACATTCATGTGTAATATACTGCTAAAGCACTTATATATTGGAGATATAGCATAATAAACGGAAAAAGTGTATTGAGAGGGATTACATTCCCCGCCTGTTAAGAGCAAACACTCTTAATTTTTTAATAATTACCTATTCCAGTGCATTTGATATTACTTCCATAAAATCTTCCTTATAAATCCTCCCTATATTTAATATAAGATTTTTGCCTATAATAGCCTTGTCTCCGGTAAATGACGAAATATATTTTATATTAACAATACATGATTTGGATATCCGATCCAACACACTAATAAGGCAACAATAAATTGTTGCCTTATGCTCATAAAATCGTTACATTATATTATAAAATAACAGAATCTTGACATAAAACTAATTCGATTTTAACAAAGTAATTACTTTTTGCCAGAGCATCCAGATACACAATTGCCACAGTTTGCGCAATTACCACTATTCTGCCCAGTACACTCATAGTTATACATCATAACATTCTTTCTATGAGCTGAAACTTGCTTCCTAAGAACTTTCTTCTTAGAAATTATAGTAGCATTGATTTCTGAAGTCTTTTTAATCATATCCAATACCTTCTCTCTTTTTATTAAACATAACGATTTTTTTGAACCTTAAATATAGTTGCATACTTCCCGTTTATTTCCATCAATTCATCATGCGTTCCTTGCTCTACAATCTCTCCCTTCTCCAGATAATATATCTGATTCATCTGTTTCATACAAGTTAAACGATGAGAAACAATAATTATTATCTTATCACAAAAAACACTGTTGATCTTTTCATAAATAGCTTCTTCCGAAACAGGATCCAAGGCACTGGAAGGTTCATCTAATATAAGAATATCAAAATCAGCGCATAGAGCTCTTGCAATAGCAATCCTCTGCTTTTGTCCTCCGGAAAATTCCTGTCCATCTTCAGATAATTCCTTAGTAACCTCGTTGCCAAGTATATTTTTTAAATTAACAAGCCCGACATTTTCAAGCGCTGAAAGCGAATCTTCACTTGTTTTCACTAGATTTCTATCCAATAACCTGATATTTTCATCCAAGGATACAGCATAAACCTGATAATCCTGATCCACATAAGCAATGCGCTTGTTCAAATCTTTAAGCCTTAATTGACTGGACTTAATGCCATTATAGCTTATTGTTCCTAATGTTGGAAGATATAACCCCTGTATCAGCTTTACCAAAGTAGTCTTGCCTGCCCCATTTTCCCCAACCAGAGCTATCTTCTGACCTTTCTTAACAGAAAAACTTACATCCTTTATTATCATATCTGTGCCCTGATACTTAAAAGACACATTATTTACATCAACCGACTCTATAGCTTCTGCTGGAAGATTGTAAGGCTTTTCTTTATTACATGACTTCATACTAAAGATTTCCATGTAATCATTAAAAAATAATCCGTGTGATCCAAGTTCAGGAATTATCGACGAATACCTTAGAAAGTTATCACTCAACAAAGCAATTGCATTTATAACAGAAGCAAAATCACCTACAGACATATATCCATTATAAATTCTCCATGCTACAACCACACTCGAGACTGCAATATTCACAAAATTGAATCCCCAACTGCACAATACATTTACAGTTGCAATTTTCGGAGCATATTGATCAGTCAGATTATCAAGTAAAGAAAGCTGCTTAGCATACTTTTCCTTAAGCAAAGCATTCAGATTACTAACATGCAGATCCTTACGTGATGATGGAGTATTATAGATTCTTTTTATATAATCCATAGTCCTCTTAGGTCTTGTCTCAGCTTTATCATACAGATACAAAGTTTTTGTATTTGCAGAATTCCCCCAGAATGTAACAATGACACCAACCAAGGCTATAATAATTGAAATCGGACTGATTGTTGCAAGCGAAATCACAAGTACAATAGTTTGAACAGATGTGCTTGCCAGACCTCTAATTGATGATAAAAGCCACCCGATTCTATTTTCGCCTTCATTTATAGCCCTTGTTACCTTGTCATACGTTTTAGGATCATCAAACCAGCTTAAATCCAAATCAGCAATTGCATCAAAGAGCTCTGTAGATAAATTACACTTTATCTTTCTTTCCATTTTAGGAAAAACAATCTGATGCAAAATATTATCGACAAGAAGATAAATAAGGAAATAAATAATCCTTGTTGCAATAATCAATATGATATGTGTAAAAGGTTGTTTGCTAATTATAGCATCAATTATAAATTTAAAGAAAAAGGTTGTTATAAATATATTTACACCATCGGATAAAGCTAAAAGAAGTATAAATATAAGTCGTAAAGGAGCTATCTTATATATCCTTTTTGTAACATATAGTAAATTTTTAATTTTATCTAAGTTTTTCATTATTTTTATTCTCGTTAAGTAATTCTGTAATGATTACTGTAAATTTTGAAACAGAAAACAAATCTTCCAATTCAAAAATTTCATCTGGAAAGCTTATTGAAAATTCATCCTCCATTCCTACAATAAAATTAACAATCATCAACGAATCCATTTCTATAAACTTGCCTTCTGAATCTACAATTATTCCTGATTCAGAAGCAATTTGCGCCACCTTATAATATATAGAAGCTGTATCTACTGACATTTTGAAATATAACCCTCCTGTTCCTCAA
>CADBPM010000088.1 GCA_902796595.1 uncultured Lachnospiraceae bacterium
GTAATTGATATATCAAGGATAACACATATCAAGTAGTATTAACAATGTATAAGTGTGGAACTACCCACTAAAAATGACGAAAGGCCAAAGTTATTTTAAAAGGTGAGATATGGATAAAGAAGAAAAGAAGGAAGAAGATTACGAAAAGAAGGAGCTTGTAAAGCGGGAAACAAAGCGATTGAAGAAGGATGTGTTCTTGCTTGCGATCGTTCCTGATATCATAATGCTTCTTATCATACTTATTGCTGTGCTTATCAGGCTTCACAACTAATTCAAATTCTCTTCACATTTCGAACACACTTTCAAATTATCATGTAGCTTAAAGATAAACAAAAAGATCAGCCAGTAAAAATACAAAGCTTGGCTTGGCCTTATAAAAAGAAATGCGGAGGGAATTGTTATGGACAACAACATGAATTATAATGCACAGTCTAATATGAATAAGGATCAGATGCCACAGAATAATGAGAAAAAGAAAAAGACTAATAAGGGACTTAAGATTGTAGCCTTTATTCTTGCGGCGGCAGTTCTTATAGGTGGCAGCGCAGCTACAGGTGCGTATATAGGCAGCCATTTCAACCAGAATACTGAGATCACAGCAGATGCAGATACAAAAAATAGCACCGAGGATGAAAGCAAAAAGGTAAAGGCTACCATAACAGCTGCAACGGTAAGTGGTTCGGCTACTACAGCGGATGTGTCGCAGGTTGTTCAGAATGTAATGCCATCTATCGTTGCTATAACCAATATAGCAGACGAACAGGTCACAGACGTATTTGGACAGACCAGCACTCAGGAAACAGGCGGCAAGGGTTCAGGCATAATAATTGGACAGAATGACGATGAAATTCTTATAGTTACAAACAACCACGTTGTTTCTACAGATTCAAATGCTGAAAATCAGAAGCTTACTGTAACTTTTGGCGATGATACTTCTGCAGAGGCAACAATAAAAGGTACAGAGGCCGGGTCTGATCTTGCTGTTATAGCAGTCAAGACGGAGGACATAAAGTCTGAAACCATGAATTACATAAAAATAGCTACCCTTGGTGATTCAGACAGCCTTAAGGTAGGAGAGATGGCTATTGCGATCGGAAATGCTCTTGGATATGGTCAGTCTGTTACTGTCGGCTATATAAGTGCGCTTAACAGAGAAGTGGCAACAGAAGACTATACAATGAAGCTCATACAGACAGATGCGGCGATCAATCCTGGTAATTCAGGCGGCGCTCTTATCAATTCAAAGGGCGAGGTTGTAGGCATCAATTCTGCAAAATATTCAGATACAAGTGTTGAAGGAATGGGATTTTCAATTCCGGTTTCAACAGCTATCCCTATTGTAAATGATCTTATGAATAGGGAAGTTATACCTGAAGATGAGCAGTCATATCTTGGAATAATCGGTACAGATGTAACTGAAGAATACAATACTGTGTACAATATTCCTCTTGGAGTGTATGTATCAAGGGTTTCAGAGAAGTCACCTGCGGCAGCAGCCGGGATAAAAATGGGCGATGTTATAACTGAATTCAATGGTACAGCAATAAAGTCAATGTCAGCTCTCCAGTCGAAACTTGCGGGTGTAAGAGCAGGTACAGTTGTAAAACTCAAGGTCATGAAATACTTCTCGGGCTCATATAAGGAGACTGAGGTTCAGGTTACTCTTGGAAACAAGAGCGAGGCAGAAGCTAAATCGAGTCAGAACAATAATAACAGTAATGGCAGCAGGAGATATAATAATTCACAGAATGGAAATGGGGATTATTACTACAGCCCGTTCGGTAATTTCTTTAATAATTTCAATCAGTGATCAGGTAGTTGAAATGGTTGCGGAGCGATCTGCTTGAAATGATGGGGACTCTGGAGTGAAATCCGGAGTCTCTTTTTTTGAATTGTATGTGTAATAGAAAAAAATCAAAAAATTTCAAAAAAGGGGTTGACTTAATCTTTCTCACGTGGTATTATATCTTTCGTCAGCTGACGGAAACAAAGTTTACCGGGGCTGATAAGAAAGACATTTAATTGATGCGCGAGTGGCTCAGTTGGTGGAGTACCACCTTGCCAAGGTGGGGGTCGCGGGTTCGAGTCCCGTCTCGCGCTCTTAGAAAAATAAGAAGCATATCGAAAGACATGCTTCTTATTTTTTTAACCCCCCCAAAAAAAAACAACAGTAACAGGTGCAACATACCGCCTTAGCAGTGCAGCGGAATATATAATTCATGAGGGCAGAGGACTTAGGTACTGTACAACTACTATTATTCAGTATGTAAGAAATTTCACACAGCCTGTCACTCAGATCGCACAGTCGATGAATATGACTCAGATGATGGCTGCTTCTGCAGAGCGCGTTTTCGAATTTCTTGATGAAAAAGAGGAGCCTTGTGATTCGGCTGATGTGCCTGACGTTCAGAATAAAGAAGGAACTGTCTCATTCAGGCATGTACAGTTTGGCTACAATCCGGATAAGATCATAGTTCATGATTTTAATGCAGATGTAAAGCCGGGGCAGATGGTTGCGATAGTCGGACCTACCGGTGCCGGCAAGACAACCATGGTAAAGCTTCTTATGAGGTTCTATGATGTTAATTCGGGAAATATACTTTTAGACGGATATGACATTCGCAATTACAAACGTAAGGAGTTGCGCAGCAATTTCGGAATGGTGCTTCAGGATACATGGCTTTTTGCAGGAACTATCATGGAAAATATCCGTTACGGAAAGCCCGATGCAACGGATGAGGAAGTGATAAAGGCTGCAAAGGCTGCTCATGCGGATCATTTTATAAAGACGCTTCCGGGTGGATATCAGATGGAGCTTAATGAGGAGGCGACCAATATCTCACAGGGTCAGAAACAGCTTCTTACTATTGCGAGGGCAATACTTTGTGACAGCCCTATCATGATCCTTGATGAGGCCACAAGTTCAGTTGATACAAGAACAGAGCATCTTATTCAGGACGCTATGGACAGGCTTATGAAGGGAAGAACAAGTTTCGTCATTGCACATAGACTTTCTACGATTAAAAATGCAGATGTTATCCTTGTTATGAAGGACGGGGATATCATAGAGCAGGGAAATCACGAGGAACTCCTTGCAAAAGGTGGATTTTATGCCGATCTCTATAATTCTCAGTTTACGGAGACAGCTGCATCATAAGAACTGGTCAAGCAAAATTGGAAAAGGCTGCACTTTAGCTGAAATGCTTAAAGTGCAGTCTTTTTTGGTGGAGTAATAAATCTAATCGTATAATGAAGTATATTTCATTACTATAACCTTGCATACCTCTTAAAATTTTGTTATTATATTAACAATTAATGTGCTTTTGCGAAGCAAAAGTGCCAAGGTACAGCCAGCTGATACAAAATGTTTTGCTACGCAATAAAAAATAGGGGGCAAGAATGTCAATCTTGATAAAAAATGGTCATCTCGTTGATCCGGCTACGGGGCGTGATGACATTTTTCATGTTTATGTGAATGACAAGGGTGTTATTGAGAAGATTTTTGACAAGGATGCTAAGCTTCCGGAAAATCCAGATGAGCTTGTGAATGCCTGCGGAAAATATGTTTTTCCGGGTTTTGTAGACCTCCACGTTCATTTCAGAGACCCGGGACTTACCTATAAGGAGACCATTAAAACAGGCTCTCTTGCCGCGGCGCATGGGGGCTATACAACAGTGTGTACTATGCCGAATACAAAGCCTGTCATTGACAGTGTAGAGCATCTTCAGATGGAACTCGATACAATAAAGAAGGATGCCGTTGTGAATGTACTTCCTATCGGCTCGATGACAGTGGGAGAGGATGGCAAGGAGCTTTCAGACCTTGCCGGTCTAAAAAAAGCAGGAATAGTCGCTGTCAGTGAAGATGGCAAGAGTGTAATGGATTCCGTTCTTTTGTACAGAGGCTTACAGAAATTAAAAGATCTTGGTCTTCCTTTCTTTGACCACTGTGAGGACAAACCCCTTGTAAGAGGCGGCGTTATGAATGAGGGCAGAAGGTCACATGAACTGGGACTTCCCGGAATCACAGATACAGTTGAGGATGTGATAGCGGCAAGGGATATTCTTCTTGCAAGGGAGATCGGTGTTACTTTGCATCTGTGCCATGTTTCAACCAGAGCTTCGGTTGAAATGATCCGTCTTGCAAAAGAATTTGACACAAAGCTTTCAGCGGAGATCTGTCCGCATCATTTTACCTTGTGTGATGCAGATATACCTGGAGATATCAGTAATTATAAGATGAATCCGCCGTTGAGGAGCAGAGCAGACAGAGAGGCGCTAAGAAGGGCTCTTGGCGATGGAACTGTTGAAATGATAGCTACAGACCATGCTCCGCACTCTGATGAAGAAAAGCAGGGCGGTTTTATGGGAACACCTTTTGGTATAACTGGACTTGAAACATCGTTTCCTCTTGCTGTGACTGAACTTCTTGGAAAATATATGACTCTTCCGGAACTTATAAAGAGAATGAGTCTTGCACCGGCGAAGCTTTTAAAGACAGGCAGAGGAAGTCTTGCGGAGGGAAGTCCTGCAGATATCGTTATTGCGGATATAAATGAGGAATATGAGATAGACCCTGACACATTCCTTTCAAAGGGACATAATACTCCATTTGGAGGATTTAAGGTAAGAGGAAAGATTCTTGCTACATACTGTGGTGGAAAGAAGGTTTATGATGATAAAGAAGCTCGTAGATAAGATAAAGAAGACTGAAGCGCCTATTGTGGTCGGACTTGACCCTAAATTTTCACTCATGCCTTCATTTTTACTTGAAGAAGCCATAAAGGAGCATGGAGAAAGTCTTGAGGCGGCAGCAGAAGCTATATTTAATTTCAACAAAGAGATAGTAGATGCTGTTTATGACCTCATACCTGCTGTAAAGCCACAGATTGCCATGTACGAGCAGTTTGGTATTCCGGGACTTCTTGCCTTTAAAAAGACAGTAGATTATTGCCATGAAAAAGGGCTTATTGTCATAGGTGATGCCAAGAGAGGTGATATAGGCTCAACTTCCGAGTCTTATGCCATTGCCCATATCGGAAAGATTGCTGTAGGCAGCAAGACTTTTGCACCTTTTGATGAGGACTTTGTCACAGTAAACCCTTACCTTGGTTCAGATGGCGTAAAGCCATTTATAAAAGTATGCAATGAGCATGACAAAGGTATATTTGTCCTTGTAAAGACTTCGAATCCTTCAAGTGGCGAGTTCCAGGACCAGAAGGTGGGAGAGAAGCCTCTTTACGAAATGGTCGGCGAAAAGGTGTCTGAATGGGGACTTGATTCCATGGACGGAGACTACAGCAATATAGGCGCTGTTGTCGGGGCTACATATCCTGAAATGGGCAAGGTTTTAAGAAAGATAATGCCAAAGGCCTATATACTTGTTCCGGGATATGGTGCTCAGGGAGGCACAGCAAAGGACCTTGCACCATTCTTTAATGAAGATGGACTTGGTGCCATTGTTAATTCATCAAGAGGGATAATTGCCGCATGGCAGAAAGAAGAGTATGCAAAGTTTGGCGAGAAGAATTTTGCAGATGCTTCAAGACAGGCGGTGCTTGATATGAAGGCTGATATAGCATCAGTTCTTAAATAATGGAGCATCCGGTAAAGCCAGATGCTAGAATAAAGGTTAAAATGAGTGAATATAAAGAAAAGAAAACCTGTCAGATCCTTGAAAATAAAGAGATTGCTTCCGGTATCTTCTCAATGATGGTTAATGCAGAAGATATAGCAAAAAATGCAATGCCGGGGCAGTTCTGCTCTCTTTACTGCGCTGATGGAGCAAGGCTTTTGCCTCGCCCTATAAGCATCTGTGATGCAGATAAGGAAAATGGAACAGTAAGGTTTGTTTACAGAGTAGTAGGTTCGGGGACAAAAGAATTTTCTGCTTTGCCACGCGGATATGAAATTAAGATACTTGGCCCTCTTGGTAACGGATATAAGATAGAAGAGGGTGCCTGTCACGCTGTCTTATTTGGCGGCGGAGTCGGAATCCCGCCGTTACTCTTTTTAGCTAAGACTCTTAAGAGCAAGGGCATTAAGGTTACTTCCGTTTTAGGCTACAGGAGTGCAGATACCTTCTTGACAAAAGAATTTGAGACGTGCTCTGATCTTATCATCTCAACAGATGACGGCAGTCTTGGAATAAAGGGAACTGTAATTGATGCGGCTAGGAAAAGTGACCTTTCGTCTGAAAGCGATATTACAGATATCATGGCATGCGGTCCTATCCCTATGCTAAAGGGCGTAAAGGCGTTTGGCAGGGAAAAGGATATAAGGACCCAGATTTCCATGGAAGAAAGAATGGCATGTGGAATCGGAGTCTGTCTTGGCTGTGTTATCAAGACCACTGAAATCGATAAACATTCAAAAGTTAAAAATGCAAGGGTGTGCAAGGATGGTCCGGTATTTCCGGCTTCGCTTGTTGATCTTGGTTAAGCGGGAGGAAAGAATTGCGAAATCTTAGTGTTGATATTGCAGGAGTCATTTTGAAAAATCCTGTCATGACGGCATCCGGTACTTTTGGTGTAAGTGATGAATTTGCTGAATTTGAGGACCTTGAAAAATTAGGCGGGATCACAACTAAGGGGGTCGCACCGATCGCATGGGAAGGAAATCCCGGACCAAGAGTCATTGAGTCGCCTTCCGGTATGTTGAATGCGATAGGTTTGCAAAATCCCGGAGTGGAGGTTTTTGCTACAAGGGATCTGCCTGCACTAAAAGGTGTAGATACAGTGGTTATGGCAAATGTCTGCGGTCATTCGATAGACGACTACGTAAAAGTTGTTGAAAGGTTGGCTGAAGAGGATGTTGTAAAGCTTCTTGAAATAAATATCTCCTGTCCGAATGATTCGGGAGTTACTGCCTTTGGAACCGATCCTAAGGAGGCAGCAAAGGTATGCGCGGCTGTAAAGAAGGCAGCCAGACAGCCTGTTATAATAAAGCTTACACCTAATGTTACAGATATTACAGAAATAGCAAAGGCATGCGAAGCAGCTGGTGCGGATGGACTTTCCCTTATCAATACTCCTATGGGAATGGTGATAGATGTCCACAGAAGAAAATTTGCTCTGGCAAACAAGACCGGCGGAATGTCCGGTCCTGCCATAAGACCGCTTGCAGTAAGGATGGTTTATCAGACTGTACATGCTGTGAAGATTCCTGTTATAGGTATGGGCGGTATCATGACAGGAGAGGATGCCCTGCAGTTTATCATGGCAGGCGCAAGCGCTGTAAGTGTCGGAATGGCAAATTTCAACGATCCTGCTGCCGCCGCAAGAATAGTGGACGAGATAAAGGCATATATGGATAAATATGATGTTGAGGATATAAATGAACTGCGAGGAATAGTTGACTGATATAGTTATCAGTCAACTATCACTTCCTTTAACTTGACATCCCTTCCATCTATTATGGAAGCCTCGATGCTTTTGCATGAAGGACACCTGTAGTCATTGTCCGCAGTAGGAGTATATTCTTTGCCACAATTATTGCAGTGAGCCTTCACTGGTATTAACATGGTTTCAAGTTCAGAACCTTCAAGTATAGTGCCTTTTATTACGGTCGGGAAGTAGTACTCAAGATATTTTGGCAGAACGCCTGTCATAGCGCCTACTTCCACTTTGATTTTTTTTACTGATTTTGCATGATTTTCGTTTGCAGTTTCGCAGGCGAGGTTTGCAAGTCTTGTCATATAACTGAGTTCGTGCATTTTTGTCCTTTCTTTTGCTGTTTTACAAAGCAACAGTTACAGTATAGGAAAAGATGAAATGTTTTTCAATACGCAACTAAAAAACTCGACGGAGGAAACAAAGATGATAGCTGTTCCTTTTCTCATCATCTTCCCGCTGCTTGTGTCTGTTCTTATGCTTCTTATAAAGAATAATAAGATCAGAAATTTTATTGCTTATGCTGCAGTAGCATGCATCATGGCGGCAACAGGTGTTCTTGTTGCATCATGGGTGTATGGCGGCTGCAAAGAGCAGGCGATAACTTACAGTTTGGAGCTGCCAGGGGAAGCAATACTGATAGGTGAAGTTCTTTTAATGATACTGGTGACTTTCCTTTCATTTAAGCACCACAAATACTGGGTAAGTTTATTATCCATCATACCGACCTTGCTCATAGTATGGCTTGAAAAATTTGCACCTTTTTCAACAGCCACAGTCTGCCAGATCTATATAGACAGACTTTCTATACTTATGGCGATAATAATCGGTCTTATAGGCGGTCTTATTGTTGTATATGCGGTAGGCTATATGCATGGGTATGCACACCATCATGTTGAATTTGAAGACAGAAGAAATTACTTCTTCATGGTTCTTTTCATCTTCCTTGGTGCCATGTATGGTTTTGTGCTTTCAGAAAGTCTTCTCTGGATAGACTTCTTCTGGGAACTCACAAGTGTATGTTCATTTCTTCTTATAGGCTATACAAGGACAGAAGAGGCTGTAAACAACAGTTTCAGAGCTCTCTGGATGAACCTTTTAGGAGGCACTTTTCTTGCGGTTGGCATTGCCTATTTTGCAGCCAATACAGGAAGCGTGTCTCTCCACATGCTGGTTGAGTCAGGTCTTATGGGAGATTCAAGTGCTGCGATAGGCATTGCCTTCATAGCATTTGCAGCACTTACCAAGGCTGCCCAGCTGCCTTTTTCAACATGGCTTATCGGTGCCATGGTCGCACCTACACCAAGTTCAGCCCTTCTCCATTCAGCGACAATGGTAAAGGCTGGTATATATATTCTTTTCAGGCTTGCGCCTGCAATGAACGGAACCCTTACAGGTATCCTTATAGCCTTCATAGGCGGGTTCACTTTCCTCGATGCTTCTATTATGGCTATTGCACAGAGTGATGGTAAAAAGGTACTTGCATTTTCAACTATAAGTAACTTGGGTCTTATGGTTGCCTGCGCCGGAGTCGGTACTTCAGAGACTATCTGGGCAGGAGTATTCCTTATGATATTCCATGCTGTAAGCAAGTCACTGCTTTTCCAGGATGTTGGTGCGACAGAAAATGCCATGCATTCAAGAGACGTAGAAGCAATGCATGGACTTATCTACAGGCTTCCAAGACTTGCAACATTCATGTTTATCGGTATAGCAGGAATGTTCCTTGCACCTTTTGGTATGCTTATTTCAAAGTGGGCAGTATTAAGAGCATCTGTTGATGAGAGAAATATACTCCTTGCTTTCTTTATCATTTTTGGTTCTGCAACAACTTCATTTTACTGGACAAAATGGATGGGCAAGCTTATCAGCCGTCCGCATGTTGCATTTGAACCTGTAAAGGATATCACAAAGCCAAATGAGATGCTTTCACTTACGATACATGCTGTGCTTATGATAGCTGTATGTGCGCTTTTCCCTGTTTTATCAAGAGTTTTTGTAGATCCGCTTGTTGCAGAGGAATATGGTGCTTATTCAGAGGTTATCCCACAGGGAGTACTGTATACGCTGGTTGTCATAATCCTTCTTATATTTGCGGTTCCTTTCTTTGCATACTTTGTAAACAAGAATGAGAAGATGAACATAAAGCCTGTATATATGAGTGGTATCAATGCAGGTGATGATAACCAGTTTACTGACTCATTCGGCAATAACAAGTCCCTCTGGCTTTCAAACTATTACTTTGCTCATAAGATAGGTCAGAGAAAGCTTATGAAGATAAGCCAGATCTTTACAACAGCATTTATCGTAGTCTTATTATGTATGATCGTAGGAGGTGCGTTAAGATGATAGTTAAGATCATAATGGTAGTCTGCTATCTTGTACTTGCACCTTTTATAGGCGGACTTCTTGAAGGAATAGACAGAAAAGTTTCTGCAAGGATGCAAAGAAGAATAGGACCGCCGATCCTTCAGCCTTTTTATGATGTGAAGAAACTCCTTCACAAGGAAAAGATCGCGACTGTCAAGAGTCAGAGCTTCCTTTTAAATGTTTATTTTGTATTTATGGTGATCACTGGAGTCATGTTCTTTGCAGGACAGGACCTCCTTATGTGCTTTTTCGTTCTTTCGACAGCAGCAACATTTCTTTATTTTGCATCTGTGATCTCAAGCTCACCTGCATCAACAATAGGTGCCAACAGAGAGCTTATACAGATGATGACTTATGAACCGGCAGTTCTTCTTACGGCTGTAGGCTTTTATATGCTCGAAGGAACTTTTGAAGTAAGCGAGATAGCAGCATCAGACAAGGTTGCATTATTTTACCTTCCTGGCTTCTTTGTAGCTTATGTATTTATACTTACTATAAAGATGAGAAAGGCTCCTTTTGATATTTCGACCTCACATCACATGCATCAGGAGATCGTAAAGGGTATTACAGCTGAATTCGGTGCAAGAAATCTTGCCATCTATACAATAACAGAATGGTATGAGAATGTATTTTTACTTGGTATAGTTGGTCTTTTTGTAATGAACAGCAATCCGGTAAGCATAATCTTTGCTATCCTGCTTATTGCGATCGTTTATTTTATAGAAATACTGATCGGCAATTCAAATGCCAGAATTAAGTGGAGCCTTATGTTGAGACTTACATGGATTGTGACATTTTTCTCAGCCGGAGCTAATCTTATAATAATAATGCTTATAAAGTAATGCTGGCAAATGTATTACCGGACTCCGTCCGATAATACAATAAATGAAAGGATAAAGATATGTCAAATGTCAAAAGATCGCCATGGCTCCTGCATTATGACGGGTCAAGCTGCAATGGCTGTGATATAGAGGTGCTGGCAACAATGACACCTGTGTACGATGCAGAAAGGCTTGGCGTTGAAAATACAGGAGATCCGTTTCAGGCTGATATCTTTCTTGTAACAGGAGGGATAAATGCCCAGAATGAACCTGTTGTAAAGCAGCTTTATGAGCAGATGCCTGAGCCTAAGGTTGTTGTGGCTGTCGGTGTCTGTGCCTGTACAGGCGGTGTTTTCAAGGATACCTACAATATAAAAGGCGGTGTCAATACAGTGATCCCTGTAGATATTTATGTGCCGGGATGTGCTGCAAGACCGCAGTCTATAATCGACGGTATCGTAAAGGCGAGAGACCTTTTTGAAGAAAGAAGCAAGGAATTTGATAAGAAAAAGAAAGGAGAATGTTCATGATCCCTGTTGATGCTAAAAATGAGATCGTTGAGATAGAATTAAAGGACCTTCTCCTTAAAGTAATGAAAATGAAGAATGCAAAGCTTCGCCTTTCGCAGGCTTGCTGTGCTTATGTTGACGGCAAGATAGAGCTTTCTTATTCATTTTCAAATGACAGAAACTATGACCTTATAACTCTTAGAGTAAAGGTTGATGTGGATACCAAGATACCAAGTATATCGGAGATCATGCCTTCAGCAATTTACTATGAAAACGAAATGAAGGAACTTTTTGGTATCAATATACAGATGATAGCTGTAGATTATCATAACAAACTTTACAGAATAAAGAAGAAAGCTCCGATGCTGCCTGAAGAGGTAAGAGAAGAGCTTGAAGCAAAGAAGGCAGCAAGAAAAGAAGAACTGAAGAAGGAAGCCCTAGAAAAAGAAGGCGGCAACGCAGAGCTTATGGCAGAAGAGGAGGAGGAAGACTGATGGGTAAGATAAGTGTTATACCTTTTGGACCACAGCATCCGGTCCTCCCGGAACCTATTCATCTTGACCTTGTAATAGAGGATGAGAAGGTAAAAGAAGCCATTCCTTCTATTGGTTTTATTCACAGAGGACTTGAAGGTCTTGTTGAAAAAGAAGATTACAACAAGATGGTCTACGTAATAGAAAGAACCTGCGGTATCTGCAGTTTCGGTCATGGAAACGGCTATGTAAACGCAGTTGAGAAGATAATGGGCATTGAGGTTCCGGAAAGAGCAAAGTATCTTCGTACTTTCTGGGGCGAAATCTCAAGACTGCACAGCCACCTTCTCTGGGCAGGTCTTATGGCAGATGCCTTTGGCTTTGAAAATCTTTTCTATCAGAGCTGGAGAATAAGAGAAAAGATCCTTGATATTGCAGAAATGACAACTGGCGGTCGTCTTATATATTCGGTTGACAAGGTGGGCGGTGTGCTCCGCGATGTCACACCGGATATGCAGAAGGTCATCCTTGAGTCACTTGCAGAAGTTGAAAAGGAATTCAAAGTTCTTATGAAGACTTTCCTTAAGGATTCAACTGTACAGTCAAGACTTAGAGGCGTAGGCTACCTTTCAACAGAGAAGGCAAGAGAGCTTGGAGCAACTGGACCTTTTGCAAGAGCAAGCGGTGTTTCCTGCGACATGCGTATGCTTGGTTATGATGCATATTATGCACTTGACTTTGCTCCTATAATAAGCAGAGATGGCGATTGCTATGCAAGATGCGAAGTAAGACTGAACGAAGTGCTCCAGTCGATCGACCTTATCAGACAGGTATTTGCAAAGATCCCTGATACAGAGCTTTCTGTACCTGTAAAGGGCAATCCTGACGGCGAGTATTTCATGCGTGTCGAGCAGCCAAGAGGCGAGGCTTATTACTATGTCAAAGGGCATGGCAAGCCAAACCTTGACAGGGCAAGAGTCCGTACACCAACATTTGCCAATATACCTGGTCTTTGTGAAATGCTTAAGAACTGTGAGCTTTCAGATGTTGGCTTACTTGTTGTTACTATTGATCCTTGCATCAGCTGTACTGAGAGGTGATAGGAATGAGTGGATTTATGACTTTTGCGGGCGAATCTTTAAAGAACCTTTTCAAGAAGCCTGCCACAAGAAACTACCCTGCCGAACCTGCAGTATATCCGGACAGGATGAGAGGCCATGTTGAAATAGAGATCGACAAATGCATTGGATGCGGTATGTGTGTAAGATGCTGTCCATCGAGCGCACTTGCTGTAAGCAAACCAAAGGGTACATGGACTATCAATCGTTTTGACTGTGTAACTTGCGGATATTGCGTGGAGAAATGTCCTGCCAAGTGCCTTTCTATGGCAAAGGGTTATCAGGAACCTATGCAGGCAGGTGAAAGCGTTGTATATACAAAGAGTCCTGAGCAGCTTGCAAAGGAGGCTGCCAAGGCAGCTGAAATGGCTAAGAAGGCAGCAGAAGCAAAGGCTAAGGCAGCCGCAGCAAAAGCTGCAAAAGAAGCAGCAGGCGCGTTAGATAAAGCAGACAATAAATAGTATGGCAGGATTTTATATCACAGTTTATGGTCTTGTACAGGGGGTCGGCTTCAGACCCTTTGTTGCAAGAACAGCAGAAAGTCTGGGAATTTACGGTAATGTAAGAAACTCAGGTGGAATTGTTAAAATTTATGCAGAAGGACAAGAGGAGGCGGTGGAAGAATTTATTCATCGCCTTTCTTTTATGCCTCCTTTTGGGACAAGGATCGACAGGATAGAAAAAAGTCCTGCCGCAGAGTCCGGCAAGGAGAAAAAATTTTCCATTATAAGCAGTACATTAAATGATGATGAATTAAGGTTTCTTCCGCCTGATATCGCAACCTGCGATAAGTGTACGGCGGAGCTTACAGATATTTCAAACAGAAGATACAGGCACCCTTTTATAAGCTGTACAGCATGCGGACCGAGATACACGATAATGAAAAGTCTGCCTTATGACCGAGATACCATAAGCATGGCGGAATTTGATATGTGTCCTCGCTGCCTTGCTGAATATACAGGTGAAAATGACAGGAGGAGGCACGCGCAGACAATAGCCTGTACGGAGTGCGGTCCTGTACTTTCGCTTTTTGAAAAAGAAGCAGAAGAGATTTCTTTGATAAAAGAGGGAGACTCTGCTATTTTTAGCTCTGTTACGGCTTTAAAAAATGGAAAAAGCCTTGCCTTAAAGGATGTCGGAGGCTATCACTTTGCCTTTGATGCAAAAAATGAAGGTGAAGCGGAAAGACTCCGTAGATTTAAAAACAGAGAAAAAAAGCCCTTTGCAGTCATGTTTAAGGATATAGCTGAGATAAGAGAGTACTGCGAGGTAAGTAAGAAGGAAGAAGAACTTCTTTTAAGTCCTGCAAGACCTATAGTTCTCCTAGAAAAGAACGGCAAAAAAGACCTTGCCCCCTCTGTTTGTGCAGGTTCTGATAAAATAGGGGCTATGCTTCCGTCTGACCCCATACAGATCCTTATACTTACGGAGATTTCTCCTCTTGTAATGACAAGCGGCAACAGGGGCGGCGAGCCTATCATAACTGATGATAATGAAATGCTTTCCCTCATGAAAGAAGGCTATCCTGATCTTGTTCTCGCCAATAACAGGAAGATAATTTCGGGTCTTGATGATTCTGTTATGAAGGCTACAGAGCTTTCACTGCCAGATGGCAATAAAAGGTATATCATCCAGTTTATAAGGCGGGCAAGGGGATTTGTACCACAAGCTCTTATGATAAAATATGAACTTGAAAAAGACACCTTTGCCGCCGGAGGAGACCTTAAAAACTGTTTTGCGCTTGGTAAGAAAAATGCCTGTTATCTGTCCGGACATTTTGGAGATCTATATGATTATAAGGCGCTTAAAAAAAGAAAGGAAAATATCGCAAGGCTTTCAGGACTGCTTAATATAACCCCAAAAGAGGAAGTATGTGACAGGCATCCGGCTTATGTTTCCGCAAAGGAGTGTACGGGTGAGGTCAGAAGAGTGTACCATCACCACGCCCATATCCTTGGAGTTATGGGAGAACATAAGCTTGATTCAGCAATAGGCCTTGCCTTTGACGGTACAGGCTTCGGGGCGGACGGCAGTATATGGGGTGGTGAATTTTTTACTTGTGAAATGAGTGATTTTGTTAGAAGCGGACACCTTGCAGGGGTGATGCTTCCCGGCGGTGATGCCGCCGCAAAGAACGCCGCGATACCGGCCCTTGCCTATCTCTTTGATGCCAAAGACCATTTATCAGACCTCTATGAAAAGGGAATCGGGTTCATTTCAACCTTTACTGCCAGCCAAAAAAAAATGCTCGAAATGGCAATAGAAAAGAATGTAAATACGGTCCGAAGCACTTCCATGGGAAGGCTTTTTGATGCGGTGGCGGCATTAACAGGGATATGCACTTACAATTCTTATGAAGGTGAGTGCGCGATAAAGCTTGAGATAGAGGCCAAAAAAACCTTGAACAAAAGAGCAGTTCCTCTTAAAATACCTGTAATAAAAAAGGATGGAGTCTACATTGCAGATACAAGACCTCTTATAAGGGATATTGTAGATCTTAGGCTTAAAAAGGTGGAAGGCGCTGTGATCGCGTTAGCTTTTCACAGGGCTCTTGTTAAAATGAGTGTTGAAATGACCGAAAGGATCGCAGAAGACCTTAAAATCAAGAAAAAAGATGTAAGAAGTGTTGCTCTTGCAGGCGGCAGCTTTTATAATGATTTATTGTTGAAAGGAATTGCTTCAGAGCTTACCATAAAAGGCTTTGAAGTTTATGTTAATGAAAAGGTTCCTTCTGGTGATGGAGGACTTGCACTTGGGCAGCTTACTTTCGCGGCTATGAGCGGCAGAAAAAAGAGCCCCGTGTAGATTAAACTGAAAGGAAAAGATATGTGCGTAGCTTTACCTGGCAAGGTGGTTGAAATAAATGACGACAGAGCTTTGGTTGACTTTAACGGCAATAAGGTAAGCGCTCTTACAGGCGTTGTGGATTGCAAAGTGGGAGATAATGTGCTTATTCATGCAGGCTGCATTATTCAGGTGGTTTCCATGTCCGAGGCAGAGGAGATGAACGATATTTTCGCGGCTATCGCAGAAGAAATGGGTGAAGTGATTTGAGCCTTAATCTTGAAGAAATTAAAAATTATCTCGCAGATTACGATGATCCGGAGATAAATATAATGGAAGTGTGCGGAAGCCATACCGGTGCGATAGCAAAATTGGGTATTCCTTCCATCATTTCAAAAAAGATACACCTCCTATCTGGTCCTGGGTGCCCCGTCTGCGTTACGCCTTCTGCTTATATAGATAAGCTTATAGACCTTGCAAAGACTTCGGGAAACTGCATTGTGACCTTTGGGGATCTTATGCGGGTGCCGGGCTCTGTTTCCACACTTAGCGCCCAAAAAGGTGCTGGCGCCAAGGTTGAAATGGTCTATTCGCCGATGGATACTCTTGCTCTTGCAAAGAAAGACCCTAAAACCACATATATATTTGCAGCGGTCGGATTTGAAACGACCACTCCTGTTTATGCGCTTTTAATTGACACTCTTGTAAAAGAGGATATTAAGAATGTAAAGATCCTTTCTGCAATAAAAACAATGCCGGAGGTTATAGAAAGCCTTATGGCAGGCGGCTCTCCAATAGATGCCTTTATTGCGCCGGGGCATGTTTCTGTTATCACAGGAAGCCTTGTATATAAGCCTATAGCTGAAAAATACAGCATCCCTTTTGGAGTTGCAGGCTTTAAGGGCGGTGAACTCCTTACTGCAATATATGGTATTGTTAAAAATAAGGGTAAGGGAAAAGTGCTAAATTTTTATCCGAGTGTTGTTTCTAAAGTCGGCAACGAAAAGGCAAGGGCTCTTATAGATAAGTATTTTGAAAAATATGATGCCTGCTGGCGAGGACTTGGCAAGGTTAATGGCTCAGGAAAAATACTTAAAGAAGAATATAGAAAATATGATGCAGGGAGTCTCGGTCTTGATAATGACGAAAAAAAGAATCCGGCGTGCTGCTGTGACAAAGTCCTTACAGGGAGACTAAGGCCGGTTCACTGTCCGCTCTTTGGCAAGGTCTGCACACCGCTTACCCCACAGGGAGCCTGCATGGTTTCCACAGAGGGAAGCTGCTTTTCATATTTTGTAAATAAAAGGGGAGACTTATGAGCGAAGTTATTTCGATGGTTCATGGGAGTGGTGGAAGCGCTACAGGTGAACTTATAGACAAGGTCTTTGCGGCAGAATTTTCAAATGATATCCTTGATGCCATGGAAGATGCCGCCATAGTAAGTGCAAAAGGAAGTATAGCAGTTACTACCGACAGCTTTGTTGTTACGCCTGTTACTTTTAGGGGCGGGGATATCGGAAGACTTTCTGTGTGCGGCACAGTAAACGATATGCTTATGCGTGGTGCAACTCCTTCCTATATGACATGCGGCTTTATTCTTGAAGAGGGAACGGATATAGAGCTTTTAAAAAAATGCGTTCACTCTATGGCAGAGACCGCAAAGGAGGCAGGCACAAGGATAATAGCAGGAGATACCAAGGTTGTAGAAGGTCATGGCGGCTTTTATATAAATACTACAGGTGTAGGAATCGTTCCGGATGGAGTTGATATTTCAGCTTCAAATGCAAAGGAAGGCGATGTCATAATCGTTTCCGGAACGATGGGAGACCACCATGCGGCGATCCTTGCCGAAAGAATGAGCATAGAAACAGACATAGCAAGCGACAACGCCCCACTGGTTGAAATGGTAACAAAGCTCCGCTCTCTTAAAGTGCACACTTTAAGGGATATAACAAGGGGAGGGCTTGGAACTGTATTAAAGGAACTGGCAGAAACTTCGGGAAAGAATTTTACTATAGAAGGAACAAAAGTTCCGGTTTCTGCAAAAGTTTCTGATTTTTGCGGTCTTTTGGGGCTTGACCCTTTATATATGGGTAACGAAGGCAAGCTTGTTGCTATTGTAGCAAAAGAAGATGCCGACAAGGCTCTTAAAGCTATAAGAAGTTCAAAATATGGTGAAAATGCCGCCATAATAGGAGAAGTTTCAGGTAAAGAACCGGGCAGGCTTTTTCTAAAGACAGAACTTGGAGGGATAAGAGAGTTAGACGTGCTCCAGGGAGAAGGATTGCCAAGGATATGTTAGTAAAACAGGGCTTAAACCCAGATTGTGTGTTTTGGTGGGTCATAAGTTTTAAGCCACTATGCAGGTGCGTGATCTCAACTTTTGACCCTCGTATCATATATTTTAAGGAGGAAGACGATGGAAGCTTACAAGCAGGAATTTATTGAATTTATGGTAGAGGCAAATGTTCTCAAATTTGGCGATTTTACGCTTAAGAGCGGCAGAAAATCTCCATTTTTCATGAATGCAGGAGCCTATGTTACAGGAGCACAGTTAGCTAAACTTGGAAGATACTATGCACAGGCGATACATGATAAATTTGGGGATGATTTCGATATACTTTTTGGACCTGCCTACAAGGGAATACCGCTTTCTGTTGCCTGCGTAATTGCCTATGATGAAATGTTCGGTAAGGAGATACGTTATTGCAGCAATCGTAAAGAGGTAAAAGATCATGGTGATACAGGCATCCTTCTTGGTTCAGCTATGAAGGATGGGGACAGGGTTGTCATCATTGAGGATGTAACAACATCCGGCAGATCGATAGAAGAGACTTTCCCTATAATTAAGGCACAGGGAGATATAAATATTGTCGGTGAAATGGTGTCACTTGACAGGTGTGAAAAGGGGAGAAGCGAGAAGAGCGCACTTAAGGAAGTATCCGAAAAGTATGGTTTTTCTACAGGCGCTATTGTGACCATGAGAGACGTAATTGAATACCTTTACAACAGGGAAGTTGGTGGAAGAGTTGTGATAAACGACGAGATCAAAAAGAGGATAGATGCCTACTATGAAGAGTACGGCGCAACTTTGTGAAATATGACTTAAACTATAGTTTATTAAAGCAGGTAAATCTTTAATAAATTTCAGCTTAAATACAGGCTTTTGTCTAAAAATGGCAGAAGCCTGTATTTTTTTGCTGAAATATTATGAAAAATTTGGATATTGATATTTATAGATATTAAAATATAATGGTTAACATAATAGCTTAGGCGCCTCTGCCTGAGTCTTATATCAGGACATTCGTCCAATTACTATATTCCACTAATTCAAAAGTCCGGATAATCTTACAGACTTTCATTAATGTTGCCGCAGGCACAACATTGATGTTCACTATGCCTGCGACAGGGCATGAAAATGATAATATCTTTTTTAAGCGGCACAGGTGCGCCGACAGGAACTACTACGATCGCTGCATGCGTTTCAGCTATGTATACAGCAAATTTCAGACAGAGAGCAGTTATATTCGAAAATCACATCCCAAAGTATACTGGACTTGCCGAGGCTTTTGTTGGAAGTAATTGTGAAATGTTAGTCGAACAGTATAATTACGGCAGCCACAACATACCCTTTTTCTACGACTGTCTGGAAGCGGGCGTAAAAGTAAAAAAGCTTCCAGATGATATGGTCAAAGTGTTGGACAGACTCTACTATATTCCACAGCCAAAATACTACTATTTCAACAATGAAAAGTTTGATTACAGATTTGCGAAGGTCTGGGATAAGTTCTTAAGGCAGCTTCAAAGGAGATTTGAAACTATATTTATAGACCTGAAACTGCAAAATACCATGACGACTAAAAGCTTTCTTGAAAAGTCGGATATTGTATTTTTAAACCTTCCGCAGGAAGCCTCGATCATAAAGGATACCATGGAAAAGTTTGATAAGCCATATAAAAAGAAGGTGAAACTTATAATATCAAGATATACAGAAGGAAGACTTACTCTTGATGAAATTTCTGAACTTGCCGAAGTAAAGAAGTGCGATATCTTCAGAATACCAGATGTAAGGTGCCTGCGACAAGCCTGCAGTTTTGGGCTTCTGCCAGAATTTATAGATAAACACAGGAGGGATAACAGAGCTTCCGAACTTTATCCACTTATAGAAAACCTCAGAAAAATAATAAGGATGATACACAAGGAGCAGTACGGTATATGTGTATCATCCTTAGATAGCAGCCGCCTTATAGGGTAGCAGACGGCAGTGTATTATTTATTTCCTTTTTCAGCTCTTTCCTTTGAATCATAAAGGAGGCAGGCATCTCCGAATGAGAAGAATCTGTATTTTTCCTCTACTGCGACCTTGTATGCATCAAGCATCCTTTCCTTGCCTGCATAGGCTGAGACAAGCATGAGCAGCGTGCTTTCTGGAAGGTGGAAGTTTGTTATAAGGGCATCCATCATCTTGAATTTGTAGCCAGGATAGATAAATATGCCTGTATCACCGCTTTCGGCTCTTATTATGCCGTCTTCGCCTGTAGCAGACTCCACAGTACGGCAGCTTGTTGTGCCGACGCAGACAACCCTGCCGCCGTTTTTCTTTGTGTCATTTATCTGCTTTGCTGCTTCTTCTCCGACATGGTAGGCTTCAACATGCATGTGATGCTTGGTGACATCCTCAACCTTTACAGGTCTGAAAGTGCCAAGACCTACATGAAGAGTAACACTTGCGATCGTGATTCCTTTATCTGCAATTCTTTTAAGCAGGTCTTCTGTGAAATGAAGTCCCGCAGTAGGAGCGGCAGCAGAACCTTCAAATTTGGCATATACTGTCTGGTACATGTTCTTGTCTTCAAGCTTGTGTGTTATGTAAGGAGGAAGAGGCATTTCACCAAGAGCATCAAGAACTTCTTCGAAAATGCCTTCATAGTAGAATTTAACAAGCCTGTTGCCGTCATCTATGATATCAAGAATTTCTGCCTTAAGTCTGCCGTCTCCGAAAGTGACTCTGGCACCAGGTCTTAGTTTCTTGCCTGGTCTTACAAGAGTTTCCCATATATCGTTTTCACGTCTTTTAAGGAGGAGTATTTCAACCTTGGCGCCAGTATCTTCCTTGGCACCGATAAGCCTTGCAGGCATGACCTTGGTATTGTTTATTACAAGGCAGTCGCCCGGATCAAGGTAATCGATCACATCATGGAAGATTTTATGCTCCAACGGATTACCGGCTCTGTCGATGACCATAAGTCTGGAGGCATCCCTATCGGTGAGAGGGTCCTGCGCGATAAGTTCCTTTGGGAGATAATAGTTAAAATCACTGGTTTTCATTTGTACAACAACGTCCTTTATTCAAAATTTCTGCTCCTGTCCGGCACTATTATATTAAGAGCCTGCATGTGATCATTGATCACGACTTCATTGTGGGCACCGCCTGACTCGCCGTCAAGTGTCCACTGGATCTTTTCATTGCTGGAAAAAGAGATTTTTCCGGCGTGAAAATGATACAGACTGTCGGTGGTCTTTTCCATATTTATCATTGAATTTATGATCGACTGCAGTTCAACCGGATTGCGGGGGCTCTTTATGAGTATAGCATCAAATTTTCCATCGTCAAGATATACATTCGGACCGGTGATGCCTTTGAACCCTCCGACCGACTTGGAATTGCTCACCATTCCGTATATAAAATCATCTTCGATAGTTGTGTCATCGTATGTGACTTTTATGTGGTAAGGCCTTATGTATTGCAGTCTTTTTATGCCTTCAAGGAAGTATGCCGCCTTGCCGATAACGTTCTTTGTTTCCTGTGGAGTTTCGTAGGCAACATCTGTAAATGCACCGAAGGCAGCAACGTATGTGAAAAAACCATGAAGTTTTTCTGAACTGCCCACACAAAAGGATCCTATGTCCGTTGGTTTCTCAACTCCGTTTATAAGAACGTCTATGGCGTGGTCCACAGATTTCGGTATTTCAAGGCTTGATGCAAAGTCATTTACAGTGCCGGCAGGAATGTAGCCAAGCTTAGGCACCTTTTTTCCTGCAAGGAGAGCTGCCATCATGCCGTTTACCACCTCATTAAGAGTGCCGTCGCCGCCCGAAGCAACAAGGTAATCGTATTTTGAACAGTGCTTAAAGGCAAAGTCGCTTGCATCGCCCTGTTTGCTGGTTGGAAATACACTTAGCCTGTAGCCGGCATCTGAAAGCCTTTCAAGGATTTCCGAAACAGAATTTCGGATTTTCCCTGTACCGGCATTTGGATTGTAAATAAAAAGAAGCTTTTCCATAAGGACACCTCAATTTTTATCATAAATGATGTAATTGTGCTCGGAGAGGACTTTTTTAGCGGCAATAAGCGACTCTTCATCGTAAAATTCAACTTCAAGTACTCCGTCCGAATACTCTCTGCTGTGGGCAATACCGATATTTTTAAGGGACAGGCCTTTTGCGGCAAGCATGGTTGAAATGATGGAGATGCTGCCGGGTTCATCCGGTATATAGAGCATTATCCTTTTTAAGGCGGAGTCTGCCACCCTGCGAAGCGGAAGTGAACCGCGGTATTCGCGACTCTCCGTAAAAAGTTCTGTTATGCCGTCGCCCTTGCCGCTTGCGACAAAGTCTCTTACTTCTGAAAGCTTATCTATAAACCTATCAAGAAAATCTGTTACAGCTACAGAGTTTGCAAGGCATATATCGCGCCACATAGCAGGAGAAGAAGAGGCGATCCTTGTGATATCCTTGAAACCGCCCGCGGCAAATGCAGCCATTTCATCTGAACCATCGGCTTCCGCCACAGTATTTACAAGAGAGGCGGCAACAAGGTGCGGCAGGTGGCTTATGGCGGCGGTTATCTCGTCATGGCGGGAAGGAGAAAGCTCAACACATTGTGCATGAGTTTCTGCTATAAGGCTTTTTAGCATATTTAATCTGGAAATGTCAGTGTCAGGCGTTGGAGTAAGCAGGTAGTAGGCATTTTCAAAAAGATGAGTCGTAGCCGCGCCATACCCTGTTTTTTCTGAGCCTGCCATTGGGTGCCCGCCGATAAAGTTCTTTGATATCCCAAGTTCGGCTGCCTTACTTATTATCATTCCCTTTACTGAACCGACATCCGTTATAAGAGTGTCTTTTTTTATTATATGGGCGATCTTCTTTAGATACTCTGTGTTTGCAATGACCGGAGCCGCAAGGATTATGAGGTTGCATTCTGCTATATCAGAAAGATTTGGAGTGATCACTTGGATCACTCCGTCTTTTTTTGCGGCAAGAAGGTCCACCGAAGGCTTTTCGTGGTAATTATAGGCCATAAAAACATAGTCATTGTGATTTTTACTCCAGATTTTGGCGAGAGACCCGCCTATCAGACCAAAGCCTATAAAACCAATCTTAAACATGAATTAAAAACTCCTTCCGACAACCTCTGTTATAGGGCGTAATTCCTTGCACAGGCTGTCAAACATATCAAAAGTAAGCGACTGAGGACCATCTGAAAGCGCTTTTGCCGGGTCCGGATGAGTCTCTATCATAAGACCATCCGCACCGCAGGCGGCGGCAGCTCTTGCAAGAGGAGCGACATAAGCCCTTACTCCTGTTGCGTGACTCGGGTCAACGATTATAGGAAGGTGACTCTTTGTCTTTATCACAGGCACAGCAGATATGTCAAGCGTGTTTCTTGTGCTTGTTTCGTATGTTCTTATGCCGCGTTCGCAAAGGATCACGTTTTCATTTCCCTCGGAAAGAATGTATTCGGCGGCATTAAGCCATTCATCTATAGTTGCGGCAATGCCTCGCTTTAACATTACAGGCATTTTTGTCTTGCCTACAGCCTTAAGCAGTGAGAAATTCTGCATATTTCTTGCACCTATCTGAACTATGTCAAGGTATGGAAGGGCATTGCAGAAAGCCTCCTCACTTGTAACCTCACTGATGACAGGCATACGAAGTTCCCGTCCTACCTGTGAGAGGATCTTTAATCCTTCTACTTCAAGCCCTTGGAATGAATAAGGGGAAGTGCGAGGCTTGTATGCGCCGCCTCGAAGTATGCTTGCACCGGACTTCTTTACAGCTTCCGCTGTACTCCTTACCTCTTCGTAGGATTCCACAGCACATGGACCACTCATTACTACAAAGTTCTTGCCGCCTATATATACAGGGTCAACCGTATCATCCTTTCCAACTTTTACTACAGTTGGCTGTGGGTGGAATTTGCGGTTTGCAAGCTTGTAGGATTCAGTGACCTGAACAACATTTTCAACTCCGTCGGCTGCCCTTAAGATATCTTTATCTACCTTGGTCTTGTCGCCGACAATGCCTATTATCGTGGTTTCCTTGCCCTGTGAAATGTGAGGGGTCTGACCTGATGCGGTTATTATATTACAGATATTGTCTATGTCTTTCTGGGAAGCAGATGGCTTCATTACTACGATCATGCTTAAATTCTCCTTTAGTTAAGATATGTCCATTGTAGATAAAGTGGAGTTGCTTGTCAATGCTTTATTAGTTTAAAGCATTAAAATGAATAGACAATTTCAAAAAAATATGCAAAATGAACAAAAACTATTGAAATGAGATTGTAAGAAATGTAAAATATAAATAAGCAAGTTGAAATGACTGTTCATTTACTTTAAAACATTTCAACAAAAACACGTCATGTCAGCCGCCAAAGGTGCGGCAGAATGGAGAAGCGTATGGATACATTTAAGTATGAAAAGATCAGAAACGTAGCTTTGCTTGGCCATGGCAGCTGTGGCAAGACCACACTCGCAGAGGCCATGGCATATCTGACAGGCGCTGTTGACAGGCAGGGGCGCGTTGAAGATGGCAATACCATCAGCGACTTTGACAAAGAAGAGCAGAAGAGAAAATTTTCAATAGGCACTTCTGTTGTTCCGGTAGTGTGGGAAGATACCAAGATAAATATTCTTGATACACCTGGATATTTTGATTTTGTAGGAGAGGTAGAGGAGGCAGCGGAAGCGGCAGATGCAGCCGTTATCGTTATATCTGCGAAGGCGGGAGTTCAGGTCGGCACAAGAAAAGCATGGGATATATGTGAGAAATATAAGCTTCCTCGCATGTTCTTCGTAACTGACATGGACGATGATAATGCAAGTTTCAGAAATGTAGTGGAAACACTTGAGGAGATATACGGAAAGAAGATAGCACCTTTCCAGCTCCCTGTAAGAGAGGGAGGAAAGTTTGTAGGCTTTGTAAACGTGGTTAAAATGGCCGGTCGTCGTTTCAATGATGATGGTACTTATATAGATGGAGATATTCCGGATTACTCCATGGAATATCTTGAAACATACAGAGGTTCGCTTCTTGAAGCAGTTGCAGAGTCGAGCGAAGACCTTATGACCAAGTACTTTGACGGAGTGGAATTTACCCAGGCAGAGATTTCAACAGCACTTCGTGAGAGCGTTGGAAATGGAGACATCGTTCCTGTGCTTATGGGTTCAGGTATTGATGCCAAGGGTGTAAGACTTCTTATGCAGGAGATCGTAACCTATTTTCCTGCTCCAAACAGGAAGATAGTTACAGGTATCAATCGCGTTACAGGAGATTCCTTCCACGCAGATTTCGATGAAAATAAACCGTTTACCGCAAAAGTCTGGAAGACTATAGCAGATCCGTTTATAGGAAAATTCTCCCTTATCAAGGTTTGCTCAGGTGTACTCAAAAATGATGCGACTGTATGGGATCCATGCAAGGAAGAGGAGATAAAGCTCTCAAGACTCTACATGATGAGAGGAAATAAGCAGATAGAAGTGACAGAGCTTCATGCCGGTGATATAGGCGCACTTGGAAAGCTCGATCTTGATACGGGCGATTCTATTTCAACCAAGGCAGTTCCAGTAGAGTTTGACCGCCCAGAGTTCTCTGAACCGTATACCTGCATGCGATATATTACAAAGAACAAGGGTGATGACGACAAGGTCATGAGCTCACTTGACAAGCTTATGAGCGAGGATGTTACCCTCAGGACAAAGAATGATGCAGAAAATCATCAGGCACTTATTTATGGTATCGGAGAGCAGCAGCTTGAAGTTGTGGTAAGCAAGATGCTTGACAGATACAAGGTGGCTATTGAGCTTGCCGAACCAAAGATTCCATATAAGGAAACGATAAAGGGAAAGGTTGAGGTTCAGGGTAAATTTAAGAAGCAGACAGGCGGACATGGTCAGTATGGTGATGTTCACATGATCTTTGAGTCGTCAGGCGACCTCGACAGACCATATATCTTCGAGGAAAAAGTTTTCGGCGGAGCAGTCCCAAAGAACTTCTTCCCGGCTGTTGAAAAGGGTATAGCAGAAAGCGTTCAGGCGGGACCTCTTGCCGGCTACCCTGTTGTGGGACTTAAGGCGACGCTTACAGATGGTTCATATCATCCTGTTGATTCTTCTGAGTATTCCTTCAAGCAGGCTGCGATACTCGCTTTTAAGGATGGATTTATGAAGGCAATGCCTATCCTCCTTGAACCTATCGTAACGCTTAAGGTTGTTATCCCTGACAGTTACACAGGAGATGTAATGGGAGATCTTAACAAGCGCCGCGGTCGTGTAAATGGAATGGAGACCCTGCACGATGGCAGGACAGAGATAACTGACGAGATCCCGCTTGCAAATCTTACCGGTTATTCAACACTGCTTCGTTCTATGACCGGCGGCATAGGCGAATATTCGTACAGTTTCAGCCACTATGAGGCTGCACCGGCGGATGTGCAGGCAAAGATCGTAGAGGCAGCAGAAGCCGCAAAAGATAACTGATCAGGTTTAAATAGGCTTAGCCGGTCATCGCGGGAGTGATGACCGGCTAAGTGCGACAAATAAAAAGTATTTTCACTGTTGACAGATGTTCATTATTGTGGCACTATAATCTCGATAATGACTTTTTATTTGGAGGAATCTATGGACGATATAATCATAGAATGTAGTGAAATGGACAGTGCTCAGTCCGCCAACAGATATCTTTGTGATCTTTTCGGATGGCGTGAAGACAGCGTCAGCGATGCTGAAAGTCTTCTTGAAATGCTTCAGAGCATAGCTGAGCCTTGTGAGATTACCTTTGAGGATGAAGATCTTCTTGAAGTAAATCTTGGCGATTATGGTGACGAGATACTTGATGCATTTGAGCAGGCTGAAAATACAAATGAAAATATAAGACTTGTATGAAAAGCATATTTACACCATTTTATCCAGATGTAAAAATACATTCCGCCTACGATATCGACTACAAAAGGCTTTTTGAGGAAGGATATCGAGGTGTGATCTTTGACATTGATAATACGCTCGTGCCTCATGGTGCTCCTGCAACACCGGAGGCAGAGCGTTTATTTGTAATGCTCAAAGAAATCGGTATGAAGAGCTGCCTTGTTTCAAATAATGTCGAGGCAAGGGTCGAAATGTTCAACAAAAACATTCATACAAACGTAGTTCCACTTGCATGGAAACCGGGTAAGAATGGATATGAAAAGGCTATGAAGCTCATGAATACCACAAAAGGGAATACGATAGCAGTCGGAGATCAGCTTTTTACAGATATTCTGGGAGCGAGGAGAGCCGGAATAAAAAGTTTTCTTACAGACCCTATCGATCCGGCTGAAGAAATTCAGATAAAATTTAAGCGTTATCTTGAGAATTTTGTGATGCTTTTTTATAAAGGACCGGAAAAGTAGAGCAAAAAGACGGTTCGGACTATTAGGGGGAGTTATGGAATATAATATAACAGGGCATACAGGGCTCATGGCACTTATCGGGTCGCCGGTGGCACACTCAGCCTCACCTGCAATGTATAATTACAGTTTTGCAAAATTAGGGCTTGATTATGTGTATGTTGCACTCGACGTAAAGAAAGAAGATACAAGACAGGCGATAGAGGCTATGCGTCTTTTTAATATGCGTGGCGGTAATGTTACCATGCCATGCAAGATAGCAGCCGCAGGGTGTATGGACTTTCTTTCACCAGCCGCAAAGATAATAGGGGCTGTAAATACCATTGTGAATGATAATGGCACTATGAAGGGCTATATGACAGACGGAGAGGGCTTTGTAAATAATCTCCTCGACCATGGTTTTTCTGTTAAAGGCAAGAAGATAACAGTTGCAGGCGGCGGTGGTGCCGCTACAGCAATACAGGTTCAGTGCGCCCTTGATGGAGTGTCCGAGATAACTATTCTCAACAAAAAAGATGCCTTTTTTGCAAAAACAGAGGCTACAGCGGAAAAAATAAGAGAGGCTGTTCCGGAAGTTATTGTTAATGTATACGATATTGACGATGAAGAAAGAAAAAAAGCAGAGATAAGTTCAAGTGATATCTTTGTAAATGCGACGATCGTAGGCATGAAGCCTGACCTTGATAAAGAAAGCGTTGTAAAGGATGTGACTTGCTTTAAGCCGCACCTTATAGTATGCGATACAGTCTACAATCCTTTAGAAACCAGACTTTTGCGCGAGGCAAAGGAAGCCGGATGCAAGACTGTGGATGGCAAGGGTATGCTCCTATGGCAGGGTGTTTCTGCCTTCAAGCTTTTTACAGGCAAGGATATGCCTGTTGAAGAAGTGAAAGAAAGGTATTTTAAATGAGAGAATTTACAGAAGATTTTATAAATGATCTTTCAGACCGCAGTATTCCTGCGGTCTGTGTTTCTATTATGGGAAAGAGTGCAAAGGAGATTTCAGAAAACCTTGCCAATGCAAAGCTTGCAAGACCTGACTGCCTTGAATTCAGGGCGGACACGCTAAAAAGCCTTTCCGAGGCAGAGATAAGCGCTCCTATGATAGGAAAAGGGTCAGGGGGATTACCGATCATTTTAACCATAAGAAGCAAAAAAGAGGGCGGCTTAGCAAGCCTTAGTGATGAAGAGTATACCGGATTTTTAGTAAAGGCAGCCAAGGAAAACTGGGCAGACCTTATCGATGTGGAATGTATAGATAAGACCTATGATGTAAAAAAGCTTATATCTGATATCCATGAGGCAGGAGCTGGAGTAATAGGTTCGTACCACGACTTTGATAAAACACCGTCTGTTGAAAAGATGGTTGAAATATTGACGGCTGAAGCAAGCCTTGGTGCAGATGTAATCAAGGCAGCATTTATGCCGCAAAGCAAGACAGATGTGCTTCATCTTATGGAAGCGACCATCATTGCAAAAGAAAATACAGGGAAGAGCGTTGTGACCATGGCGATGGGAGATATAGGAAGAATTTCAAGGCTTACAGGCGGCTTTACAGGGTCCTGTATTACCTTTGGAGCAGCTGCCAAAGCAAGTGCCCCTGGCCAGATAGGAGCACTTTACTTAAAAAAAGAGTTGTGTGAGCTTTTTGATTTACTGTAATACTGCTTTAGCAGTGCTACCTGACACTCGGATATATTTATTTTGTAGGGGGGATTTATGAAGAGTATTGTGCTTATCGGATTTATGGGCAGCGGAAAAACAAGCGTCGGAGCCAGACTTTCAGAGCTTACCGGTGCTAGATTTGTCGATACAGATGAGCTCATTGTTAAGAACGAAAAGAAGAATATAAATGACATCTTTGCAAATGTTGGCGAAGAAGGCTTCAGAAGAATAGAAACCACCACATTGAGCGGACTTGCGGGGCTTTCTGGCAATGGGCTTGTCATTTCAACCGGCGGCGGGATAGTCACAAGACCCTGCAATATCCCGCTCTTAAAGAAGGCAGGACGGGTTGTCTTTTTGAGAGTTACGGCAAAGACAGTTGTAAGGAGACTTGCAGGAGATACAAGCAGACCGTTGCTTAGGGGAGATGATCCGCAGAAAAAAGTGCATGACCTTATGGAGAAAAGAAAAGACATGTATGAAGCGGCAGCAGATATCACCATCGACTGCGATGAGCTTACGGTAGATGAAATTGCAAATAAAGTCTTGCAAAATTGCAAGGAGTAGTATATTATAGTTATGTTATGCGCTTTCTTTTTGCGCGCATTTTTAAAAACGAATATTAATTTTGAAAAGTTATTGTTTCAAGGAGGACTTTTTTATGGTTTCAGCAGGCGATTTTAAGAACGGCCTTACCATCGAGTACGACAACGGTGTTTATCAGATAATGGAATTCCAGCATGTTAAGCCTGGAAAGGGTGCTGCTTTCGTTCGTACAAAGCTTAAGGATATCAAGAATGGCGGTGTTAAGGAAGTTACTTTCCGTCCTACTGAGAAGTTCCCGCAGGCTCGTATCGACAGAAAAGACATGCAGTATCTTTACACAGAAAGCGATATGCATTACTTCATGGACAACGAGACTTATGAACAGGTTGGTCTTACAGATGATCAGGTTGGCGATACTCTTAAGTTCGTTAAGGAAAATGAGAACGTATCTATGCTTTCACATAATGGAGAGGTATTCTCTATAGAGCCACCTATGTTCGTAGAACTTACGATCACAGAGACAGAACCAGGATTCAAGGGCAATACAGCAACTGGTGCTACAAAGCCTGCTACTGTTGAGACTGGCGCTCAGATCAATGTTCCTCTTTTTGTAAATGAAGGAGACAAGATTCAGATCGATACAAGAACTGGCGAGTACCTTAAGAGAGTCTGATTTATCTTTTTAGCTCCTCACAATAAAATTATGGTGCATCTGCCTTCTGCAGATGCACTTTTTTACTTTTTATAGTTAGCTGGAATATTTCTAAGGGAGATTATTTATGCCCAAAAAACTTTCGGATGTGAAGGATGGCATTATAGAAGAAGCGAGAAGAGAAGTCTTTGAAAATGGTTATGATGCGTTGACTATCAGGAATGTGGCAAAAAGATGCGGCATTGCAACAGGAACTATCTATAATTATTTCAAAAATAAAGATGAACTTGTGGCTGCTTTTATTTTACAGGACTGGAAACCAAGAATGAAAGAGCTTACAGAGAGAGTATCGGATGTGATAGATGCTCTTGAAACTGCAGGTCTTATTTATGCCGTTCTTCTTGAATTTGAACATGAATTTACTCCGGTTTTTGCGGCAAAAAAGGCAAGAGCAAAGATTATGGAGGATTCATCGATAGTAAGGCACGATATGCTCGTTAAGCTGTTTTCCGATATGTTATTTGATAAACTTCCGGTTGTGGCAAGTGGGGACAGGAGGTTTCGGGCAGATTTTATAGCAGATGCCCTGATACGGTGGTCTGCTAGAGACCTGCCATGGGAAACACTTGAATGTGTGATAAATGATCTTACAAAAACCTCTTTATGAGCAGGATCTTTCTATGTTGAATGGAGGATATATGAAGAATGAATCAAACAGTAATGAGATTCCCAAGGACTTTACTGTAACTATGGCACTTATGGATCTTTTGCCTTGCCTTTTTTTTGCAGGGTCATGTTTTATATTATCAGGGTTCATTGATAATACCTTATTTTTTGCAGGAGCCATGCTATGTGTACTTGCAGGTCTTTTTAAGACCGCATGGAAGTTTGTTATTGCTCTTGCAAAGAAGAATATCTGGATACTGAATCGTCAGATGAGGTTCCTTATGCCGACAGGCTTTATAATGATGATCATTTCGATAGTCATTTCACGGGATAAGATAGAGCTTGCTGCTATAGCAAAAGCACTTATGTCGTTCCCGTCGGCTGTTTTTTTTATATTGGCGATAGCAGGGATCATAATGATGACCTACTATGCAAAGCATGGTGATATGTTTGATGCACGTATGAACTGGATAGAAGAGCTTACAAACGCCTTCGCGCAGGGTTTTGTATTTCTGGGACTGTTGTTCTTATAAGGTCTTACCATTTTTATTCACTTCGCGAAGGTTTACAGAGTGTAGTACCCCGCGTTGCGGTACACTACAATATATAGAAAGGATAGTTTGTGAATATTTTAAGTATTTTTGATGGAATGACAACATTGCAGATCATAGGAAATGTTGTGTCTTTTTTTGGCGCCATAGCAATGGTTCTTGTCGGTTTCATAAAAAAGAGAGAGCATATAATAGGAGCTCAGTGCGTTCAGTTTGGACTTATGGGGGCAGGCAATCTCTTTCTTGGAGGAATTTCCGGCGTTGTTTCCAATGTTGTAAGTATAGTAAGAAATCTTATAGTATATAAGACCGATTCCCTAAATATTAAGCTAAAGATAATCTTCATTGCTATTCAGGCAGTACTTACAGCTATATTTGACTTGGGAAATGTTTATGGGCTTCTACCGCTTGCGGCAGGAATAATATTTACATTTTTCCTTGATACAAAGGATGCGAGGGTCTTAAAGGTAGCTATAATAGCAGGAGAGATACTCTGGCTCTTTTATGATATACATAACAGGAATTATGCTTCACTTGTTATGGATGTCATCACTCTTATAACAAATACGATCGGCATTGTGATGATTCAGCTTTCCATGAATAATGGCAGGCTTGACAAGAGCAAGTAATATCTTATATAATATAGAAGTTTGATAATTATAGGAGAAGAGTATTATGCAATATCCAAAGCCATTGTCTGAAAAGACTATAAATAAAAAATATGAAGAACTTGGTCTTAGCGAGGAGCAGGTTGAGTATGTCCACGATTTTACACTTGCATGTGTAAATTTATACGGAGTTGCCTATGCAGCCGATATCTGGGACATCTACAGGGAACTTTCGGGACGTATCACGACACCGGTGCTTCACAGAAAAGATATGTACGGTGCTTTTGATATCATGAGAAGAGAAGAAGTGCCATACCTCGTTCTTGAGAACAGCGAAGTTTTTGAAGGCGCAGAAGATACCGAAGGTGACAGGCTTATTGTCGCAAGAGAGCTTGCCGGCACAGGCCGCAACAAGTATGATAGGGTTCTTGACCTTCTCATGTCTTTACATGATGTAGATTACTTTGTTCCGGATGATCTTGTTTCATACAGCAATATGCCAGCATGCAAGGAAGAGAGGATGCTTGTCAATACACTCTCATCACTCAAGGTTAATGTTAAAAATGAAATTGATACAGATGGCAATACCTTGGCTCGCAAGCACTACGGCGAGAAGCTTGGAGATTTTGTTCTTACAGATGAAACAAAGGTTGCAGCAAGCGAGATCTACGATCTCTTTAAGTTAGATATTCAAATAGGAAAAGTCAGTATAGATGAAGCAGCGCAGAGAGTTTTCAATACACTTGCACTTATCGGAGTTATGCTTACCCAATCTCAGGCTGACCACATTGCTGCAAGGATATCCAATATGATCAACAACATTCATACATGGAATCTGTGCGGTTGGACTATCAACGAACTTCACAGCCTTAATTCATGATTTTATGATACAAGGGTCAAAAGTCCAATTATATTACAAACTATAATAAAAGCGACCATTCAGGTCGCTTTTTCTTTGAGGTGTTTTAATGAACTATGTCTTTTTTTTAAATAGTGCCATGCTTGGTATCGGACTTGCCATGGATGCTTTTTCTGTTTCATGTGCAAATGGATTGAATGAACCGGAAATGAAGCTAAGGAGAATGTCATTTATTGCGGGCGTGTATGCCCTTTTTCAGTTTGGCATGCCTATGATCGGCTGGATATGTGTTCACAGCATAACAGAATATTTTACAGCTTTTCAAAAATTCATTCCATGGATCGCGCTTGTTTTACTGCTATATATAGGCGGCAAGATGCTTGTTGATGGTATAAGGGGTGGCGATGTAGAATCGGAAGAAGTGAAGAAACTTACATTTACAGCTCTTATGATACAGGGAGTTGCAACCTCCATAGATGCTCTTTCAGTAGGCTTTACTATAGCGGGATACAACCTTGTTATGGCTATAGTTTCCTGTCTTGTAATCGGCATAGAGACTTTCTTTATCTGCCTTGGCGGTCTGCTTATCGGAAAGAAAGTAGGCACGAAGCTCGCAGGAAAAGCTTCGATACTTGGTGGTATAATTTTAATTGCTATAGGAATTGAGATTTTTGTGAGCGGAGCCTTTTAGATGGAAGCTATAATTTACACTATACAGTATCATAAAAAGATCGGAGTTTTCTTCGGTCTTTTTTAAGTTGGGGCACAAAAATCAATACAAGAAAATTTATAAAGTTTTCTATTGGGTTACAAAATTAAGAATAATAAAGAAAAATTTAAAAAAAAAAAAACAGAACGTTAAAAAAGCTTAAAACGAATATATGATAATATCATTATTGTAAGGTACCTTTACACATTCTTAACTATTGTCGGTCTCATATATGTTTGCGAGGCTATAGCAGGAAGACAGGGTTATCCTGTTTCCTGCCACTTACAGAAAGGATTGTCAAATGAAAAAAAAGAGGATGAAAAAACTTTTAGCATGCGTGGTCACCTTTGCAATGGTGGTTTCACTCATGACATTGGCTCCTTCTCCTGTGGCAGCTGTCACAAAGAAGGCTGCTCTTACTTATTCGAAATCAGTCGAGACAGGTAAGACTGCAACTGTAAAGATTACAAATCTTAAGAAGAATCAGTATGCAAAGGTTTCCGTATCTGGAAGTGCAAAGGAATCTGTTGTAATAAAGAACGGAAACAAGAAGGTTACTGCTTCTACCAAAATTAAAGGAACCGGAAAGACCATAAGTCTCAAGGTTACAAACAATGCAGAAGCAGGAAAGACATATAAGCTTTCCTTAAAGGCTTATGACAGCAAGGATAACAAGCTGTCTTCTTATACAACAAAAGCTATTGATATAAAGGCTGTTACAGGTGCGTATGAGCTGGTTGCAACTCAGAGCGAGCTTAATGCAGCCCTGAAGAATGTTGCAAGTGGAACGATCACCATTCTTACCATTGATAAGGTAGATCTTACAATACCTGAGGGAAATTATCCTGGTATAGACCTTGTTGTAAATGCTCCTGAGGCAGATATAAGCAACAAAGGTGTATTCAAGTCCATAACCATAAAGAAGATCGCTGCAAATACCTGGCGTGAATTTGCTAAGGGAAATAGCTTTGATATGGCCGCAACTACAGGCAGGATAATAGCAGAAAACGGTGCTTCTATAAAGAGTCTTGTTGTCACAGCCAACAATAGTGCAGTAGTTGTTGAGGCAAACGGAACTATAGGTAATGTCGTAGTACAGAATCAGACATTGATCACTCTTACGGTAAACACTGATACTGCTCCTAAGGTAGAGCTCAAAGGCAAGACAAATATCAAGATTGACGGTACTTCAAAGACAAAGGTTCCTATAACCGTAGAGGCAGCTGAATCAAAAGTAGAAGCAAGTGTGCCTCTTGCCCTCACAACCGAGACAAAGACAGAGGTAGTTCTTAAGGAAGGTTCGGAGGGAACTACCACGAAGGTTGAGACAAGTGAGGAAGTTCTCATAAAGAACGAGACAGATACACCTGTGATCGCTACAACAGAAACAGGCGAGACAAAGCTTGTAGATAATACAACTGTTACTATCAATGCGCCTGAAACACCTGCACCTGTAGTATCAGTGGAACCATCAGCATCACCGGTAGCATCAGAGGAACCTGCAGTAATGCCTATAGAACAGGCGACAGTATCGGAGACACCTTCAGCACATCAGCAACCGA
>CADBPM010000089.1 GCA_902796595.1 uncultured Lachnospiraceae bacterium
CCAATTCATCCGGATCATCATAATCACTATCGTTTATTGCATTATATAGAGACAGCAGATATATCTTGTTTTCAAAACTTCCAAATATGAAGTTAAAAAGTCTGTCTTTAACCTTAGGATTAATCTGTGTTCCCTCATTTGCAAAAAACACACTATTGTTATTGTCTGGCATAAACTTGGTTCTCCTTTATTATATCACTGTCTGAAATAAATAGATATTCTTTTGCAGCCATGAATGCAAGTTAACAGTATAGATTTAAAAGAAATAACCGGCCATACTTTATCACTCTCGCGATGGCCGACAGAACGTATTGCTTTGCGATACGACATATTTATGAATACTGTAGAGTCTGTTAATTTGATTCTGTAACTACAAGAAAGTTGAGATTTGAAATAGAATTTCTTATTGCATGATAACAGATAAATCTTTATAACATCTTTTCAAAATCACAAAAGCTATGATACCACGTTATTTCCAATTTGTATATAGACTTTTTACACAAATACCTAAAAGTATTTTTGTGCATTCAGCTGAAATTCAAAAATTATATATGTATTCTACCTGCCTACAACCACCGATAAGTCTAACTTTCATTTCTGCTATCAACTTTTCCCTCTCTTGTACCGATAACATGATTGACTACTCATTTTATGGAGGATATCATGACGAAAAAAACTCTTAAATCATTATGTATCATTGTCTTTATCTTTACACTTGCATTCCTGTTCCTGCCACTTAATACACAGGCAAAGTCAAAACCGACATATACAATAAAGCCATCCAGTAAACCATGTGACAAAGAGATGCTGAAATTCCACACATATAATAAAAAAACAAGACAGTACTACACCATCCGCTCCTATATGGAAAAGCTTGAGAAAAAAGGCGGCGGCACACTCATTTTAACCAAAGGCACCTATACAATAACAAATACTATCTATGTTCCAGGCGATGTGACCATAAAACTTTCAAATGGTACTGTAATAAAAAAAGGAAGCGTTACAAAAGTTAATGACATGCCTGCTTCCAACAGTATCTTCATGTTGATAGAACCATCTAAATCTCTCAAAAAGAACGCTGTCAGCAAGTATAATGGTGCAAAAAACATATCCTTTACAGGAAGTGGAAATGCCACGATAGATATGCAGAATTACAAGGCATCTGCCGATGCGGCCATTGCTATCGAGGGGTGTCACAACAAGAATATCAAGATATCCGGAATTACATTTAAAAATATGTATGATGGTCATTTTATTGAAATGGATGCGACCGACACAGCTGAAATAACAGATTGTACGTTTTCTGATATCAAAGGAACTATGCTTCGCGAAGCTATAAATCTCGATACCCCTGATGAGGTCACCCAGGGTTTTCATGCTGACTGGGCTAAATTGGACTGTTACGCAAACAAAAATATCGAAATAAAAAATTGTACTTTTAAAAATATGTACCGCGCAATCGGAACTCATAACTATTCCGGGAATCATCCTCACGAAAATATAAATATAAGCAACTGCACTTTCTCAAATATCAGCCAATATGCGGTTGAACTGATGTACTGGAAGGCCTCGACAATAGAAAACTGTACCATGACAGGAAACAGTTATGCCGCAGACAATGCAAAACCTTCTAAAAAAGGAGCTGCTATATTTGCAGCCGGTGTTATCAACCCTACCATAAGAAATAATATTATTGATTCATTCGCGGTCGGAGCTTATCTTGTACCATGGGAAGGCCAAAGCGATGAAGAAAAATCCGCCTACGAACCAATAAATTGCATATTTTCGAGCGAAAACCTTGAAACGTTGAAAACAAATATTTGTGGTCCTTTGGTAGCAATAAAAGAGGCTACCTGCAAAGCAACTTTCTCTGATGAAAAATACTTACACATTCCCATGAAAACAAATTAGCAGAAAGACAAGGGGCAGTAGGAACTGCCCCTGTACAAATATTTTCTATTTTCCCCTCAATTTCTTCAGTCATCGCAACACCAGACTCGTGAAATAATCAGATTTAAAGCAATTCCTCTTCCAATTTCTTCATATACTCGGGATCACTGCATGCATGCTCAATCTCACTTTCTCTGCCAGACTTAATAAGAAGGGTTATAAGCCTTGCTAATTCACTCTTTCCCTCCTCACGACCTTCCTCGCGTCCTTCGTCCCTGCGCCTCTCGTCATATTCCTTCTGATTGAACTCTGTAAGCAACATACTTGTCACATCTCCCTTCCACTTTAGAAAGAATTTTCCAAGACATGGTCTTGATATCGCCTTGTTTATTGCCTCTTCTGCTGCAGATTCTTTACTCATTCCCTTTGCAAGAGCTTCTCTAAAATCAGCCACATACTGGCTGTATTCGCTTAAAGCCTGACACTTATTCATCAGCTCTTTATTATGACCTGTATTGATATTCAGCATAACCGCAGACCATTCAAAATCGCCCGATGTATCCGGAATCATAAAAGCATCCGATAATCTCAAAATAGTCCTGTCAGGCTGTTCCTTGAGCCCATTATAAAATACGTAGTACCTTGGAGTTGGTATCTTCACAAGGCTTCCGGAATAATAGTCCTTATTCACTCTTGCAAGATAACTGTCGTACAAATGTCCGAAATACATTAATCCGCGAAGCGGTATATTCGGATTGAACGTAGACTGATGTTCATATAGATTGATGCATGAATCAAGCAAGAAGGACACATCATTCTTCATGTTTATATAAACCACGTCATCAAGCGTTGTAATCTCCAATTCATCCGGATCATCATAATCACTATCGTTTATTGCATTATATAGAGACAGCAGATATATCTTGTTTTCAAAACTTCCAAATA
>CADBPM010000090.1 GCA_902796595.1 uncultured Lachnospiraceae bacterium
AAATAATTGCGGATAGAGCAAGTCTATCTAGCATTAATTCTCGGCGACGTTTATCGTAAACGAAATTACTTATTTCGTTTACGATAATAACTGAGAAGAAGCAAAAGTGAAAAAAACAGAGGTTATACAGATTTAGTTTTTAGAAAAGAAGAATAGCAGTGGGTGACGTTTGACATCCGCTTATTTTTGTTCTAACATAGATAATTGCAACAGACAAAAGTACTAAGGGGAAATAAAATGAACAAGAGATTTGCAATTTTTGATCTTGATGGAACACTTTTAAATACTTTGGATGATTTATGTGATTCGATAAATCATATCTTAAAGGTACATGGTTTTCCACAACATTCCATTGACGACGTAAGAAGGTTTGTTGGAAATGGAATCAGAAAGCTTTGTGAAAGAGCAGTTCCAGCAGAGTATGCGTCAGATGAAAAATTTATAGATGAGCTTTATGCTGAAATGAGTGACTGGTATAATGAGCATTGTAAAATAAAGACAGCTCCATACCCAGGTGTTATTGAGGCTGTTAAAAAGCTTAATGAAAACGGATATTCTTGTGCTATAGTTTCAAATAAGATTGATTCAGCAGTCAAGGAATTGGCAGATTTTTATTTCAAAGGTTTATTTGTAACAGCTATAGGTGAAAAACCATCAATAAAGCATAAACCTGCTCCTGATATGGTTTTTGAGGCTATGAAGGAAATGGGAGCAGACAAGGAGAAGTCTGTATATATTGGTGACTCGGAAGTTGACCATGCAACAGCGGTTAATTCAGGGCTTCCATGTGTTTCTGTGCTTTGGGGCTTTAGAGACCGTGATTTTCTTATTGAAAACGGAGCTGATACATTCGCCAAAGACACGGAAGGAATGACAGGTATTCTTTTAGACATGTTTTCTGAATGAGTATACTGTTCATAGGTCGTAAGTTGTGGTATCATAAGTTAATACTTGAAATGGAGGGAAATTTATGTTTAAAGTACTTAACAAACGTTACCTTGCAAACAAAATCTGGTTTGCAGAGGTAGAAGCTCCAAATGTGGCCAAGTCATGTCTTCCTGGTCAGTTTGTAATAGTCAGACTTGATGAAAAGGGGGAGCGTATACCACTTACGATCTGCGATTATGATAGAGAAAAAGAGACTATCACAATTGTATATCAAACTGTAGGTGCTTCAACAACAAGGATGTCTAAAGAGGATGAAAGGGGATACGCTGATATAGTCGGTCCTCTTGGACAGCCGAGCGAGCTTTGCCATACCGATCCTGAGGTTCTTAAAAAGGAACACGTTGTATTTATGGCAGGTGGTGTCGGCACAGCTCCTGTATTGCCTCAGATAAAGTGGATGAAGGAGCATGGCTATAAGGCAGATGTTATTGTTGGTGCAAGAACCAAGGATCTTCTTATCCTTCAGGATGAACTTGCAAAATACGCCGAACATCTTTATGTAGCAACTGATGATGGTTCATTCGGCTTTAAAGGCAATGTAAATGATTGCTTAAAGGATCTTATCAGTAAGGGAGAAAAATATACCAAGGTAGTGGCAATCGGACCTATGATAATGATGAAGTTCGTATGTCTTACTACAAAGGAACTCGGCATTCCAACTATTGTTTCAATGAACCCTATCATGGTGGATGGAACCGGTATGTGCGGAGCCTGCAGACTGAAGGTCGGGGATGAGATCAAGTTTGCATGTGTTGACGGACCTGAATTTGATGGTCATCTGATTGATTTTGATGGTGCAATGCAGCGCGCCCGTATGTATAAGTCTGAAGAGGGCAGAAAGATGCTCGAACTTGAAGAAGGCGATACGATGCACAATTCGAAGTGCGGTACGCCTAACCCACAGAAGGTCTGAGAAAGGGAGTGGTAGCATCAGGCAAAGCAGGATGTTATAATAAAAATGACTAGCCGACTATGAATGAACGTTCTTGCGCTGGTCGGCAGAGTGTGGCAGCGGGTAGAATCCAATGCTGCAATAGAGGAGGTAGTTGAAATGGCTGTAGATCCATTTAAGAGAGTGCCTGTCAAGGAGCAGGAGGCTTCTGAACGTGCACATAATTTTAAAGAAGTTTGTCTTGGTTATAATATAGAAGAAGCAAAGCTTGAGGCTTCAAGGTGTTTAGATTGTAAGAATCCACGCTGCGTAAACGGATGTCCTGTCGGAATAGATATTCCTGGATTTATTAGACAGTTAAAAGAGGGCAATGTAAAGGATGCATACGGCGTTATCACAGAGTATTCTGCACTTCCTGCAATCTGCGGTCGAGTTTGTCCTCAGGAATCACAGTGCGAAAAGTACTGTGTAAGAGGAATCAAGGGAGACGCAGTTTCTATTGGCAAGCTTGAGCGTTTTACTGCCGATTGGGCTCGTGAAAATGACATAAAGCCTGAAAAGACGGCAAAGAAAAACGGTAAGAAGGTTGCTGTAATAGGTTCCGGTCCTGCAGGTTTAACCTGTGCCGGCGAACTTGCCAAGGCGGGCTGTGAAGTAACTATTTTCGAAGCACTTCACAAGGCTGGCGGTGTTCTTGTTTATGGTATTCCTGAATTCAGACTTCCAAAAGATGAAGTTGTGGAAAAGGAAGTTGAAAATGTTAAGAACCTTGGCGTTACTATCAAGACAGACTACGTTATCGGCAAGAGCATCACTATAGATGAACTTATGGACGAGGGCTGTTTTGATGCTGTATTTGTAGGTTCTGGTGCGGGACTTCCAAGATTCATGGGTATACCTGGCGAGCTTGCAAATGGTGTATTCTCTGCAAATGAGTATCTCACCAGAAATAACCTTATGAAGGCATTTGATGATTCCTATGATACTGTAATTCATCCAGGTAAAAATGTTGTTGTAGTCGGCGGAGGTAATGTCGCAATGGATGCGGCGCGTACTGCATTAAGACTTGGAGCAAAAGTTACTGTTGTGTACAGACGTGGCGAAGAGGAGCTTCCTGCAAGAAAGGAAGAAGTAGGACATGCCAAAGAAGAGGGTATCATCTTTGACCTTTTAAGAAACCCTGTAAGTATCATTACCGATGAAAATAACTGGGTAAAGGGTGTCAAGGTAATAAAGATGGAACTTGGCGAACCTGATGAATCGGGACGCCGCAGTCCTATTCCTGTAGAAGGTTCAGAGTATGAGATTGAGTGTGATACGGTGATAATGGCACTTGGTACCAGTCCGAATCCACTCATTTCAACCACGACGCCGGGTCTTGATACAAACAGGCGTGGTTGCCTTGTTGCAGATGAAGAAACAGGAATGACAACAAAGAAGGGTGTTTTTGCCGGCGGTGATGCAGTTACAGGCGCCGCTACTGTTATTCTTGCAATGGGAGCAGGCAAGACTGCTGCCAAGGGTATTCTTAAATACCTTGAAGAAAAGTAATTTTAAAGAGAGTTTTGTATTTTGGATAACTTTATTTTTGGAATCGTTGTGACGGTTTTTATAGTCATAGTGATAGTACTGCTTCTTATCATACAAAAGACTGACAAAAAGAGAATCGAGTCTGATAAGAAACTTGCCGACATGCAGGCTGACCTTGATAATGTTTACAGTGAGGTCAATAATACACAGGAAGAACTGAATGCCAAATACAGGCAGATAAAGGATAATGAAGACAGGATAAGGAAGCTTGCCTACGAGGATCAGCTTACCGGATTGCCGAATAAGTCGGCGTTTGATGAACTGTTAGGCCACGTTCTTGATACCCTCCGCAAAGAGGAGTCCTGTGCAGTTATGTATGTAGATCTTGACAATTTCAAGAGCCTTGATGATATCTGGGGGCACAACAACTGTGATGAACTTATACTTGATATAAGCCACAGACTTCGCCAGAACCTTGATGAGAACGACTACATTGCAAGGATGAATGGTGATGAATTTATCATTCTTTCACAGAACATTACGGATCAGGCTGAGTACGACAACAAGGTAAAGAGACTTGAAAAGGCATTGAGATTTCCTTTCATTACATCTTTCGGTCAGGTGATCATTACAATGAGTATTGGTGTTGCCATAGCTCCGAAGGATGGTAAGAAGGCGGATGTTTTGCTTAGAAATGCAGGTTATGCGCTTGTTGAGGCAAAGCTTATAGGCAAGGACACTTATTGCTATTTTTCAGAGGATATAGCAAAAAAGGAACTTGCCGATATGCAGATGAAATCTGAACTTACCAAGGCGATAAAGGACGAATCTTTTCTTATCCGCTATGAGCCGGTATTTGATCTGAGGGACAAGTCCTGCAGTGCGATAAGATTTAAGATTGTATGGGATCGCGGTGAAAAGGGAATCTGGCATGCTGTGAGGTTCGCTCCATTTGCAGAAAAAACAGGGCAGATAATGAATGTAGGTGAGTCTGCATTCAGAAGATCCTGCAAAGAACTGGTTGAAATGCCGAACAAGAAGCTGATAGTGCCTTTGACAAAGAAACTTATTATGAGCATTGATTTTGAATCAAGGATCAATGAGATTCTTGCTACTGAAGGCATTGACAGGCAGAGAATCCAGTTTGAAATATCTGAAAAGGTAATTGCTTCAGATTTTGAAGACTGTCTCTTCTTTATACAGTCATTTACTGATAAGGGCTTCACTTTTAGAATAGGTGATTTTGGCAACGGACTTATGTCAATGAAGATACTAAGGGATGTACCGGTTAATGAAGTGGCAATTTCGGTAACTGGAATCTATGCGGAGCATGACCCTGAGGAAGCAGGGGAGTTTCTTAAGTTATTGTCTGATGACGTAAGAAAGTTTGGCAAGACACCTGTTTATATTGATATTTCTGATTCGATCGAAGAAGATCAGGTTATCAAAAATGGAGGGTATCTTGTTGAGGGAGAGCTGTATGGAGGCCTGATGGCCAAGAAAGATATCCTTGAAGTTGTTTAAGAAATTATAGAATAATTTATAAAACGGGCATATTGCACAATCGATATGCTCGTTTTTTGTGCAGTTTGACGTTGCATAAATCTTCTGGATTTATTAAAATATCCGTGCAAATATCATGTTGTGATCGTGACGTGGGTTTACATATACAGCGCTGGTATATGAAAATTTCAAAAATTAAGAGGATTTATGATTTACAATACCAAAATTGATACATTTAACAAAAATAATAAAACAGAGATCAGTAGAGATTATATTTTAAACAACGTAGTCTTCAGACTTGTCGGTGACAGGAAGAAAGATGAATTATGCGGCAGACCTTATGAGAAGGTATTTGACCTCATAAAGATATATACTGTATTCGTTCCTGAACTTGCAGAAGAGAACGGAGTTGCGATGATTCAGGTAACAGACGCTCTTCTTCATAAATTTAACATTACTGAGGAAGAAATGAAGGAGGCGGCAGAAGAAAACACTCCGGATCTGTTCCCCGCAATCTTTAAAGAACTTTCAGAGGTAATGTCAAGTCTTGGAGTCCTTCCAAAGGATGAGGTACGTGAAAATAAAATGTATGTGCTCAGCAATAACAAGTGCATAAATGGGGCTGCTGCCATATTTTACGATGAAGTTCTTGATATAATAGCCGAAAAATTAGACGGCGATCTGATAATTCTTCCAAGTTCTATTCATGAAGTGCTTATTTTGAAGAGGGAGGACGATATGGATCCCTACGCTCTTAAATCTATAGTTGAAAATGTTAATGAAACAGTTCTTGATGCTTCTGATTTTCTTTCACAAAATGTATATCAGTACTCTAAGGGCGAAAAGTCGTTCAAGCCTCTTTTTTGATTGGTTTAAATCATACAGGGATTGACTTAAATAAGGTTAAAGCTTATTATAATAAGGTCGGGCTGAAGCTCGCAGATTATTATATGAGAGGTTTGCAATGAAGGGCATAATACTTGCTGGTGGTTCGGGCACCAGACTTTATCCTATAACAAGAGTCACAAGTAAACAGCTTTTACCTGTATATGATAAACCGATGATCTTTTATCCATTATCAACCTTAATGCTTGCAGGTATAAGAGATATACTGATCATTTCAACTCCGACAGACCTTCCGAACTTTAAAAGGCTTCTTGGTGATGGAAGTGAATATGGATTAAGGCTTTCGTATAAGGAGCAGCCTTATCCGGATGGACTTGCCCAGGCATTTATACTGGGTGAAGAGTTTATAGACGGCGACAGTGTTGCTATGATACTAGGTGACAATATCTTCTTTGGAAATGGTCTTTCAGCCAGCCTTAAAAAGGCTGCAAGTCAGTCTGAAAACGGAGCTACGGTATTTGGTTATTATGTTGAGGATCCGGAAAGATTCGGCATAGTTGAATTCAATGACAAGGGTGAGGCAATTTCAATAGAAGAAAAACCGGAACACCCAAAGTCAAATTATTGCGTTACAGGTCTTTATTTTTACGACAAGAAGGTTTGCGAGCTTGCAAAAAGCCTTAAGCCTTCAGCGAGAGGTGAGCTCGAGATCACAGATCTCAACAGGCTTTATCTTGAAGCAGGCAAGCTTAATGTTATAACAATGGGACGTGGTTATGCATGGCTTGATACCGGTACGGTGGATTCTCTTTCCGATGCGTCTGACTTTGTAAAAGTTATTGAAAAGAGAGAGGGTGTTATGATAGCGGCCATCGAGGAAATCGCTTATAAGAACGGATGGATTTCCAAAGAAGAGCTGCTTGATAGTGCCAAAAGATACGGAAAGTCCCCTTATGGTGCACACTTAAAGAAGGTTGCAGAGGGAAAATTTATATATTGATCGGAGGAAGATTTATGAGTCAGCAGAAGGTAAACGAATATAAGGCAGAAAAGGCAGGAAGAAGAGCAAGTCTTAAAAAGAAAAGAAGAATAAGAAACACAGTTATCACACTGGTATGCATTGCTGCACTTGGCGTTTCTGCAGGCTGTGGATTTTACTATGGCAACAAAAAGGGCTATAACAAGGGCTACGCAGAGGCGGCTCAGCTTCTTAGTGCACAGCTTAATGCAAATAGTGGAAATGCAAGCAAAGCGGCAGTTACAACTGATACTGCAAGTGGCGAGGCGGCAGGCAGCACTACAGGTTCTTCTGCAAAATAACAGACCACTGCAAGATAAATCATAATTAAAGGTATTGAGGGTTGAAATGGAAATCAAAGAGAGACTTATAAGCGGTTTTGAAAAATATTTTGGAAGTGCTGATGGAACGAGACTTTTCTTCTCACCAGGCAGAGTTAATCTTATCGGAGAGCATACAGACTATAATGGCGGTCATGTTTTCCCATGTGCTTTGACTATGGGAAGCTATGCTCTTGTTAAGAAGAGAGAAGACAAGGCAATGCATTTTGTATCTCTTAACTTTGAAAAAGCCGGAGTAACAGGAGCTTTTCTTGATGAACTTGATCCTGCTAAGAAGTATGGCTGGGCTGGCTATCTTCTTGGCGTTGTCTGGGCTATGCAGAAGGCAGGATACAAAATTGATACAGGATTTGATCTTGCAATGTGGGGAAACATTCCCTCAGGTGCCGGTCTTTCTTCTTCAGCTTCTATAGAAGTACTGATGGGTACTGTTATTAAAGAAATGTATGGTGCTGATGTTTCCATGATCGACATAGCTAAGTTTGGTCAGAAGTCTGAAAATGAATTCTGTGGTATGAACTGTGGCATAATGGATCAGTTTGCTGTTGCAATGGGAAAGAAGGATAATGCGATCTTCCTTGATACAGCTGATCTTTCTTTTGAATATGCACCTGTTGTTCTCAAGGATGCAAAGGTGATGATCACAAACAGCCATGTAAAGCACAGTCTTGTTGATTCTGCCTATAATGACAGAAGAAGAGAAAGCAGCGAGGCACTTGCAGACCTTCAGAAGGAACTTGAGATAAACGGACTTGGTGATCTTACAGAAGATGAATTCGAGGCACATAAGAACCTTATAGGTAATCCTGTATGCGTTAAGAGGGCAAAGCACGCTGTATATGAAAATCAGAGGACAGTAAAGGCTGTTGCCGCTCTTAAGAACAACGACATAGAGAACTTTGGTAAGCTTATGAACGCATCACACGTCTCTCTTCGCGATGACTATGAGGTTTCATGCCCTGAGGTTGACAAGCTTGTTGAAATAGAGTGGAAGATACCTGGAGTTATCGGCGCAAGGATCACTGGCGGTGGTTTTGGAGGCTGTACGGTTGCGATTGTTAAAAATTCATCTATAGATGAATTCAAGGAGACAGTTCTTTCAGAATACAAAAAAGAAACAGGCATCGATGCTGAGATATATGAAGCTGAAATCGGTGATGGCGCCAGAGAACTTAAGTAATTATGGAAAACAGGATTACAGACCTTGATAAGCCTTTGGTGATATTGCATGATTTTACCGGTGTATATGAACAGGAAAGCTTTTACAGAGATTATGAATATAAGATGATTTCTGAAAAGGAGATTGAAGGCACGCGAGGCTACTTAGACGAAGAAGCAGGCAGAAAACTGGCGGAACAGATCCGTATGAAAAGCAGTCTGCCTGCTTTTCATTTTTTGGATTCGGGTAATTATCATTATATGTCGAAGCTTTACGCAGGTGGGATAAGTGAACCGTACATACTGATTGTATTTGACAATCATACTGATATGCAGCCGTCAGCGTTTGGAAGGATACTTTCCTGTGGCTCATGGATAGCGGACCTTTATGAGGATGGAAGAGAAGGAAAGGCTATTGCTCCGGAAAAAATCATAATTGTCGGAGCGAAGAATGAATATATCTTGGAGTGTATGTATAAGGATGACCCGAATGTTTTCTTTTGTGATACACTTATAGAAAGCGGAGTTAAAGCTGTTTTAGATAAAGTTTCCTGCGAAAAAAAGGAAGAATTGCCTGTATATATATCGATTGACAAGGATGTACTTAGTAAAGAAGAGTTTGATTCCGATTGGGACCAAGGACAGATGAACCTTTCGAAACTTATAAGTGAGCTTGAATTTATTAGAAAAGATTATAGTATAATCGGTGTTGATGTATGCGGTGAGCCGGAGCTGATAGGCACGAGCATTGAGAAAAGTGATGCCATAAACAGGGCGATAATAGATTGTATTACCGGACTTCGTTCATTAAAACAATAAAATGACCAGGCGGCCGTGAATAAACGCTTTCGCGTTAGCCGGCAGAGTGTATTATCGTACTTTGTACGATAATACAATAATTGCAGTGATTTTCTATGGAAATATCTGAAATGTTGTGTTACAATGGTTTAGATGGTTTTAGGATGTAAAGGTTGTAAGCGGGACAGGATATGTTCATTGTTCCGAGTTTTATTCAGAATAAGGTTAAGGCATGGATAAGAAGGATAAAAATGACAGGCAGAAGCGCGTTCAGTTCATTAAGAATGTAATAATAGGCAGTGTGTTGTTTCTCCTTCTGTTGCCTACACTTCTATGTATTATCCTTTTCTTTAAGATTGGAAAGCTTGATAAGGAGATAGAACGACTCAGGTATTTAAAATTAAATACAGTCTATGCGGCGGAGCAAAGCTACAAGGTAAGCCAGATGGAGAAAGCCATAAACAGCACTATTGTCGCACCGTCCGAGGAAGATTATCCTGATACAGACGAGGCGGAAGGACTGTATGCCGGAAGAGTCTATCTGACTTTTGATGATGGACCTGGTACAAATACCCAAAAGATTCTCGATATTCTTGACCAATACGATGTTAAGGCTACTTTTTTTGTAACCGGTAAAACAGATGCATTGTCAAAGAAGTATTACAAAGAAATCATCGCAAGGGGACATACGTTGGGCATGCATTCGTATTCACATGATTACGGTAAGATTTATGCTTCAAAGAAGGCATTTGCAAGTGATTATAAAAAAATCTCATCACTTTTGACAGATGTGACCGGAGAAAAGCCGTGGGTGTACAGGTTTCCTGGAGGAAGCAGCAATACTGTAAGCAAGGTGGATATGAGGAAGCTTATAGATTTCCTTGATGAAGAAAATGTAATCTATTATGACTGGAACGTGCAATGTGGTGATGCAGTGAGCGTTCCACCTGACAAGGCAACTATCTACAAGAACGTTGTAAATGGTGTGAAGGGGCTCGGCGAGTCGGTTGTTCTTATGCATGATCTTCCAGAAAAGAAAAGTACAGTTGAGGCACTTCCTAAGATCATTAAAGATCTTAAAAAAGGAAATTATAAATTTCTTCCTATTACTAAGAATACTGATCCTGTTCATCATCTGGTTTCCAGATGAGAGAGGTTGAGTTAATAAAAACTGGAGGTTTACTATGAGTTTTTTTAAGGACTTAAAAGATGATATTGGTGCAGCAGTTGATGAACTTGCATCAGATGCAACAGGTATTCCATCAGAGGATGTAACAGAAAATACATCTGTTCTTGATGAAGCTGAGGATGATGAGCCGGTACAGGATTCAGAACTTGATGAATTTGATCTTTCTGATGATGATTCTGTAGTTGACTCAGATATGCTTGGAAAGATTCTTGAGGCGGAAGCTGCAGAAGCAGCAGAGACAGTTCCAGAGGCAGCAGAGCCAGCCACAGAAGTTTCTGAGCCGGCAGCAGATATTCTTAGTGCGCCTGAGAGCAGCATGTCTGCAGCTGAGGAGCATCTTCCTGTTGGCGCTACAGCTCCTATCATTTCATCTGAGCTTGAGGCTCCTGAATTTGCTTCTGTTGATTCAGGAAAGAGCACTGTAATTGCCAAGGGAACTGTTATCAATGGTAGTGTCGTATCAGACGGTTCACTTGAGGTCTATGGTACAGTCAAGGGTGATATCAACTGTCTTGGCAAGCTTTCCATAGCGGGAAGTGTTATAGGTAATTCAACTGCATCGGAAGTATATATCAATACAGACAGACTTGATGGCGGCATTACAAGCAAGGGCAGTGTCAAGATAGGTGTTGGTACGGTTGTTATCGGTGATATCACAGCTTCTTCACTTGTTATTGCAGGTGCAGTCAAGGGCGAGATTGATGTAAATGGTCCGGTTGTAGTTGATTCTACTGCTGTTGTAAAAGGTAATATCAATTCAAAGGGCATTCAGGTTAATAATGGCGCCGTTATCGATGGTTTCTGCGCTCTTCCTTATGCTTCAGTTGATATTGATTCCGTTTTTGACAATGCGGGAGATAAGAACTGATGGCAGAATATAAAAGAATCCTGTTAAAGCTTTCTGGTGAAGCACTTGCAGGTGATAAAAAGACTGGATTTGACGAGGCAACATGCCTTAAGGTTGCTTCACAGGTAAAAAAGATTGTAGATGATGGTGTTCAGGTCGGTATCGTTATAGGCGGCGGTAATTTCTGGCGTGGCCGTACCAGTAAAAATATCGACAGGGTAAAGGCAGATCAGATAGGTATGCTTGCAACTGTTATGAACTGCATTTATGTTTCTGAGATATTCAGATCTGTTGGTATGATGACTCAGGTACTTACTCCTTTTGAATGTGGCGATATAACAAAGCTTTTTTCAAAGGACAGAGCCAATAAGTATTTTAGCAAAGGAATGGTCGTTTTCTTTGCCGGAGGTACCGGACACCCTTATTTTTCAACGGATACAGCTACTGTACTTCGTGCTATTGAGATTGAAGCTGATACGATTCTTCTTGCAAAGGCAATAGATGGTGTATATGACAGTGATCCTAAGACAAATCCTTCTGCAGTTAAGTATGATGAGATTAGTCTTGACGAGGTACTGGCTAAAAAGCTGCAGGTTATAGATCTTTCTGCAACTATAATGGCACTTGAAAATAAGATGCCTATGCTTGTATTTGCATTGAATGAAGAAGACAGTATCATTAATTCTGTAAATGGCAGGCTTAATGGTACAAGGATTACAGTAGACTGATAGAGGAGTGTTTTGATATGTCAGCAGCAACTAAGGAATTTGAAGAAAAGATGAAGAAATCCATAGCTAATCTTACGGAGCAATTTGCTACTGTACGTGCAGGAAGAGCTAATCCGCATCTCCTTGACAAGATTAAGGTGGATTATTATGGTGTGCCATCACCTCTTCAGAGTGTGGCAAATGTTTCTGTTCCTGAGCCAAGAATCATCCAGATTCAGCCTTGGGAAGCAAGCCTTATTAAGGCTATTGAAAAAGAGATCAATGCTGCAAATCTTGGTATCGCTCCAAACAACGATGGCAAGGTTATTCGCCTTGTTTTTCCGGAACTTACCGAGGAAAGACGTAAAGAACTTACAAAAGATATAAAGAAGATGTCTGAGGGAACAAAGGTTGCTCTCCGTAATATTCGTCGCGATGCTCTTGATATATTCAAGAAGCAGGAAAAGGCTGACGAGATTACAGAGGATGATCTTAAAGACCTTGAAGAAGAAATACAGAAGCTTACCGATAAGTATGTTGCGGAAGCTGACAGTATGACAGAAGCAAAGTCAAAAGAACTTATGACTATTTAAACTTAACTCCTGCATCTGAATTAAAGGTGCAGGAGTTTTAACGTAAAAGGGAATTTTATAAAATCTAAATGGAAATAAAAAAAGATGAATTAAAGGTGCCAAAGCACATTGCTATAATCCTTGATGGAAACGGAAGATGGGCTAAAAAGAGAATGCTTCCTAGAACCGCAGGACATGCAAAGGGCGCAGCTAATGTTGAAAAAATCTGCAAGTTCGCAAAAAAACTGGGTGTAAGATATATAACCATGTATGCTTTTTCTACCGAAAACTGGAAAAGACCGGAAGAAGAAGTGAATACGCTGATGGATCTTTTTATGAAGCATCTTGAAGATGCAAGCAAGCTTTACGCCAAGAATAATTTCAGGCTAAGGTTTATTGGTGACCGTTCGCGCTTATCGCCGGAGCTTCAGGAAGCAATGAAGCGCGATGAGGAACTTTCAAAAAATAATGACGGGATCGATCTTATTCTTGCTATCAATTATGGTGGAAGGGATGAAGTTGCAAGATCTTTTAAAAATATCTTATATAACGCTGACAAAGAGGGTCTTTCTTTTAAAGAATTAGCAGATAAGATCGATGAAAAAATGATATCTGATAATCTTGATACTGCAGATATACCTGACCCTGAGCTTATGATAAGAACCAGCGGAGAGCAGAGACTTTCAAACTATCTTATCTGGCAGTTGGCATATACTGAATTTTATTTCACACCGGTTCTATGGCCAGATTTTGGGGAAAAAGACCTTTTGGACGCCATTAAGTATTATTCCGAACGAGACAGAAGGTTTGGCGGTCTGTCAAAATAACGTAAACGAAATAAGTAATTTCGTTTACGATAAACGTCGCCGAGAATTAATGCTGGATAGAGCTTGCTCTATCCGCAATTATTTTCTTCGCTTACTATAATTTTTTACAGGGGAGGGGTTATGTTCAGAACAAGGCTTTTAAGCGGCATCATTCTTCTTGCTATAGCAATTTTTACAATGCTTTCCGGAGGATGGTTTCTCATTGGGGCATTACTTTTTATTTCTGAGATAGGCTTATTTGAACTTTATAGAGTCATGAAATTTGAAAAGTCTGTTTTAGGCATTTTGGGATATATAGCCACTTTTTTATGGTATTGGTGTGTATATGACAACAGCGCAGGAGAAGGCGGATCTTTTGTTCCGTTTTTGTTTGTTATAGCGGTATTTACACTTGCCTGCCTTACATGCTTTGTACTGCAATACCCTAAGTATAGCGCAGTGCAGCTTTTTGCAGCGGTATTTGGTATGATTTATGTTCCTGTAATGATATCGTATATATACAGGATCAGAGAAGAAGTATATCTTGGTAAATGGTTGGTATTCCTCGTTCTTATTGCATCATGGGTATCTGATACATGTGCATATTGCGTGGGGAGACTGTTTGGCAAGCATAAATTGGCTCCGGTACTGAGTCCTAAGAAGTCTATTGAGGGCTCGATCGGTGGAATAGCAGGTTCAGCTATTCTTGGAGCAGTCTTTGCAGCAGTTATGTGTGCAAGGAGAGGAGAGCCGGCAGAGCTTATATGGATTTTTGCGCTTATTGGTGCCTGTGGCTCTGTTATATCGCAGATTGGGGATCTTGCTGCTTCGGGTATTAAAAGAAATTATGACGTAAAGGATTACGGAACTCTTATTCCCGGGCATGGAGGAATACTTGACAGGTTTGACAGCGTGATTATTACTGCACCTATTGTATTCTATCTGTCAGAATTTCTTATGATGGGCGAGTTTATTTCACCAATGCTTAAATAAGAGGGTTAAAAGGGAGCATTTACAATGAAAAATATTTCTGTCCTAGGATCCACAGGGTCTATCGGAACTCAGACTCTGGATATTGTAAGGATCAATGATGATATAAAGGCTGTCGCTCTGGCAGCTTACGGCAATATTGAACTTCTTTTTGAACAGATAAAGGAATTTTCCCCTAAGCTTGTCTGTGTTTATGATGAAAATAAGGCTTTAGAGCTCAAGAATCGTTTAAATGATGAATATGCCAAGGGGGAGCTTAAAAATATTCCTGAAATAGTATCAGGGATGGATGGGCTTATCGAGGCTGCAGTTATTGAGAGCGCGGATACAGTTGTTACAGCGGTAGTTGGTATGATAGGCATTAAGCCCACTATTGCGGCTATAAAGGCTCATAAGAATATCGCACTTGCCAATAAGGAAACTCTTGTCTGCGCAGGTCACATTATAATGCCTTTGGCAAAGAAAGAGGGAGTAAGCATCTTACCTGTCGACAGTGAACATTCTGCGATCTTTCAGTCTTTGCAGGGTTCTGCTGGAAATAAGATAAATAAGATACTTTTAACAGCCAGCGGCGGTCCATTTTTACATAAGAGCCTTGAAGAATTAAAAAAAGTGACGGTTGAAGATGCACTTAAGCACCCTAACTGGAATATGGGGGCAAAGGTAACGATCGATTCTTCAACTATGGTAAATAAGGGGCTTGAGGTATGCGAGGCAAGCTGGCTTTTCAATGTACCTGCCAGTGACATAACAGTTGTCATACAGCCTCAGAGCATAATCCATTCTGCGGTTGAATTTGTAGATGGAGGTGTTATCGCCCAGCTTGGGATTCCGGATATGCACCTTCCTATTTCCTATGCGCTTACTTATCCGGAGAGAAGATTTATAAATGATGAGCATCTTGATCTGTTTTCATTAGGCAAGCTTGACTTTATCAAGCCTGACCTTGAAAAGTTTAAGGGGCTTTCGCTTGCTTTCCGTGCTATTGAGGAAGGAGGAAGCGCGCCGGCCGTATTTAATGCCGCGGATGAGGTTGCAGTTGCGTTGTTCCTTTCAAAGAGGATATCTTATATGGATATTCCATCCATTATTGAGAAAGAACTGGATGAACATGATACGATAAAGAACCCTGATGTTGATACTATAATCGCACTTCAGGATGAAATAAGGGCAAAACACAGGTAAATTTCGATGAATATAATCTGGGCTATACTAATATTTTCAATTGTAGTTGTATTTCATGAATTTGGACATTATCTTTTTGCAAGAAGAGCCGGCATTAAAGTAAATGAATTTTCCTTGGGTATGGGACCACGCTTATTTTCTTTTAATGCGGCAGGAACAAAATGGTCTGTAAAGCTCCTTCCTTTGGGCGGGTCATGCATGATGGAAGGAGAGGATGAAGAAAGCAGTGATGAAAATGCATTCGGTAAAAAATCAGTCTGGGCAAGAATATCCGTAGTTTTTGGCGGACCGCTTTTCAACTTCATACTTGCATTTGTCCTCTCTCTTTTTGTGGTCGGGATTGCAGGCTTTGATCCTGCTTCGGTCACTACGGTTGCGAAAGGATCTCCCGCCGCAGAGGCAGGGCTTAAAGAAGGAGACCTTATCACTTCTTTTGGAAATAAAAATATAACAGTCGGCAGAGAGCTTGCCAATTATTTTCAATTTAATATGATTTCAGAAAAGCCGATCGCGGTCACATATAAGCGTGATAATACAAAGCATGAGACTACTATCACTCCTATTGCCCGCAAAGTTTACCTTCTCGGTTTTTCTTATACAGCTGACAAGGATGATAGCAAGAGCGGAGCTCTTATTGGCGAAATAACTGAAGGAAGTCCGCTTACAAAGGCAACTCTTGCAGAGGGTTCAGGAAAGCCTGATGGAAATATCGTAGAAGCAGGGGACAAGATTACTGCTGTAAATGGTGATAAGATAGAATCGGGCAGTGCTCTGCAGGAATATTTCAACGTGAAGCCCCTTGATGGAAGTGATATAAAGCTTACTCTTGCAAGGGATAAAGGGAATACGACCACTATATGGGAGATAACAGCAAAGCCAGAATATAAGGGAGATACCTATTATCTTGGTCTTGGATACAATCTTTCAAGGCAGAAAACGGGATTTTTAGGAACAATAAAATACAGTTTTAATGAAGTAAGATACTGGATAAGTTCTACGTTGCAGAGCCTTGGCATGATGATCACGGGAAGGGTATCCACCAAGGATATTGCGGGACCTGTAGGAATCGTGCAGATGATAGGCAATACTTATGAGCAGAGCAAGGCTGCCGGACTTATTTATATATTCTTAAATATGGCAAACATAAGTATCCTTATTTCAGCCAATCTCGGTGTTATGAATCTGTTGCCTCTCCCTGCACTTGACGGAGGAAGACTGGTATTCCTTTTTATTGAGGCTATAAGAAAGAAGCCTGTGGACCCTGATAAGGAAGGAATGGTTCATTTTATAGGGTTTGCGGCACTTATGGCATTGATGGTATTTGTATTTTATAATGATATAATGAGACTGATCGGGTGATGAAATGACTAAAAGAGATGAAACAAGGGCTGTAAAGATAGGAGACAGATTTATAGGCGGCAAAAATCCCGTGCTTATACAGTCTATGACTAATACTAAAACTGAGGATGTTGATGCAACAGTCAGACAGATACTTGATCTTGAGGCTGCCGGCTGTGAGATAATCAGGTCAACAGTTCCTACAATGGAAGCTGCGTTTGCTTTTTCTGAAATAAAAAAGCGTATTCATATTCCGCTTGTTGCAGATATACATTTTGACTATAAGCTTGCTATCGCAGCTATGGAAAATGGAGCGGATAAAATAAGGATAAACCCCGGCAACATAGGTGGAGAGGATAAACTTCGCGCAGTTGTGGAAAAAGCAAAAGAGTATAATGTTCCGATAAGAGTCGGCGTGAACAGCGGTTCGCTTGAAAAAGACCTTATAAAGAAATATGGTCATGTTACGCCTGAGGCACTTGTTGAGAGTGCGCTCAATAATGCAAAGATGATAGAGGATATGGACTATCACAATATCGTGATAAGCATAAAATCTTCAGATGTTATTACAGCGATAAAGGCACATGAAATTATTTCCGAAAGAAGTGATATTCCTCTCCATGTAGGAATCACAGAGGCAGGAAGCCTTACAGGCGGAACCGTTAAATCAAGCGTTGGTATCGGAATTATCCTTTATGAAGGCATAGGCAATACCATAAGAGTTTCTCTTACAGGAGACCCTGTCGAGGAAGTAAAGACGGCAAAGCTTATTTTGAAATCGTTAGGCTTAAGAAAAGGCGGTGTGGATATTGTCTCATGTCCGACCTGCGGCAGGACTTCCATTGACCTTATAGGTCTTGAAAAGAAAGTAGAAAAACTTGTATCAAAATATGATAAGCTTGATATCAAGGTTGCAGTAATGGGATGTGTTGTAAATGGTCCTGGCGAAGGCAAGGAAGCTGATCTTGGAATATGCGGAGGAAAGGGAGAAGGCTTACTCATGAAGCATGGCGAGATCATAAGGAAGCTTCCGGAAAATGAATTACTTGGTGCACTTGAGGAAGAATTAGCAAACTGGAATAAAAAATAATATGAATTTTCATGAAGCGTTTACTACTCTGACTATGAAAGAAGACCTTGATGAGGCGTTTCAGAATGTTTCCGTTGATGGCGTGAATATTTCAAGAAAGGCTCACAAGGCAGTTATTGTTATTTCCGCAAAAGAACCGATAAAACCAAAATATTTAAGCCGCATGAAAAGCACTTTTAAGAGTCAGGTTTTTCATGGCTGCTATGATGTAGATGTAGTATTTGAGGAGCATTATGACATGGGTAATGCTTCTTTTTCTGATATATTCAAATCTTATGAAGAGAATATATTGCTTGAACTCGATGCAAAAGGGCATTTGTACAGGCAGTTTTTAGAGGATGCTGATATAACCTTTGAAGATGAAAAGACTATGCACATCGATGCTGAAAATGATTTTTTTACTGTCACAAGGCTTGAGAAGGTTGCAGAATGGCTGAGAGAGGTTCTTAAAAAAAGATTTGATCGTGACGTAAGTATAAGAACAACTTTTCATACTCCGAAAGCAAGGCACAAAAAGGAGATTCCTGATACTATTTCTGCTGCGCAGGCGGCAGAAAATGCCCTGAAACAAAAAACAAAAATGCCAGCCGGTAAAAAGAAAGCGGGCAAGGAGGGTGTGGATTTTGTAAAGGCGCCTGCTCCAAAGAAAGAAGAGAAGTCTCCTGAAAAGAAAGAATACAGAAGAACGCCTAAACTGCCGGATGACCCTGATATTTTTTATGGCAAGCCTTTTGTCGGTAAGATTACAAATCTGCATGATATAGCCGGCGAGATTGGCGAGGTCGTAGTTCGCGGCAAGGTAATGACTCTTGAAGAGAGGGCTCTTAAAAATGAAAAAACCTTGATTCTCTTTTCGATAACGGACTTTACAGACAGTATCATGGCAAAGATCTTTGTGAGGAATGAGGAGCTTCCTGATGTAAAAGCGAAGCTTAAACCAGGTTCCTTTATTAAACTTACCGGCGTGGCTATGATGGATACATTTGAAAGAGAAATAGCCATAAATTCGATAAGGGGAATAAAAAGCATCGAAGATTTTACTGTAAAGCGTGTCGATAATGCCCCTGTCAAGAGAGTGGAACTGCATCTTCATACTATAATGAGTGAAATGGATGCCTGTGTAAATACCAAGCCGCTCTTAAAGCAGCTGACTTCATGGGGACACAGTGCTGTTGCAATCACAGATCATGGAGTTGTTCAGTCGTGTACAGATGCATTTCACGCTAAACGCGACCTTGGCATGAAAGACTTTAAGCTTATATATGGTGTGGAGGCTTATCTTGTCGATGATGCAAATATTGTAAGGAATGACGGAGGGCAGAAGTTAAAGGATCCGGCTGTTGTATTTGATATCGAAACCACAGGCTTTGGACCTGAGAATGACAGGATAATCGAGATCGGTGCAGTGAAAGTAATGGATGGCAAGGTTGTCGACAGATTTTCAACCTTTGTCTATCCGGGCATGCATATTCCGGAAAGAATTACAGAACTTACAAGCATTACTGATGAAATGGTGGCTGATGCGCCGGATATAACGGTGGTCTTACCTCAGTTCCTTGAATTTTGTAAGGGCTGCTTTGTGGTCGCACACAATGCTTCCTTTGATACCAGCTTTATCAAGGCAAATATGGAAAGGCAGGGGATCTCTGGAGATTTCACCATAGTTGATACTATGGATATGGGAAGGGTTTTTGTTCCGGGACTCAAAAATTATAAGCTTGATACTCTGGCGGATGCGCTGGGCGTTTCGCTTGAACATCATCACAGAGCTGTTGATGATGCGGAATGTACCGCATTTATCTACCTTGGGCTATGTGATCTTGCCAAAAAGAAGGCAGGTGCTTCATCGCTTTCAGATCTTATAGACTGCAAGCTTTCGCCTGAGGTCATCCGCGAGATGAAAACATATCATGCTATTATTCTTGCAAAGAATGATCTTGGCAGGTCAAATCTGTATAAACTGATAAGTGAATCGCATCTTACATATTTCAAAAAGAGACCCAGGATTCCAAAGAGGCTTCTCATGGAAAATCGTGAGGGACTTATCGTCGGTTCTGCATGCTGTGCCGGTGAACTTTATCAGGCAATCTTAAGGGGCAATGATGGCGATGTGGGCAGAATAGCCCAGTTTTATGATTATCTTGAAATTCAGCCGCTTGCTAATAACCGTTTTATGATCGAGTCGCCAAAGACTCCGGATGTGAACAGTGACGCAGATCTTATAAAGATAAATGAGAAGATTGTAAAACTTGGAGAAGAATACAATAAACCTGTAGTTGCTACCTGCGATGTACATTTTCTTAATCCGGAAGATGAGATCTACAGGACCATGATCCTTAATGCAAAGGGTATGGGCGGCGAAGATCCGGCACCGCTGTATCTTAGAACAACTGAAGAAATGCTTGAAGAATTTTCGTATCTTGGCAAGGATAAGGCATACGAGGTTGTTGTTAAAAATACAAACCTTATTGCAGATATGATAGATAATATAGATCCGGTCAGACCTGACAAGTGCCCTCCTAAGATTGAAAATTCAGATGAAAATCTCAGGACGATCTGCTACAACAGGGCACATGAGCTTTATGGTGAAAATCTTCCGGATCCGGTTATGGCAAGACTTGAAAAAGAGCTTACCTCCATCATAAGTAATGGATATTCGGTTCTTTATATAATCGCACAAAAGCTTGTGTGGAAATCGAATGAAGACGGTTATCTTGTTGGTTCAAGAGGTTCCGTTGGTTCATCCTTTGCAGCATTTATGGCAGGAATCACAGAGGTTAATTCACTTCCTGCCCATTACAGGTGTGCAAAATGCTTCTATACTGATTTTGATTCGGAAGAAGTTAAGAAATATGGCGGAAGATCGGGCTGCGATATGCCTGATAAACTGTGTCCTGTCTGCGGAGAACCCCTTGTGAAAGAGGGACACGATATACCATTTGAAACATTCCTTGGCTTTAATGGAGACAAGGAACCAGATATCGATCTTAACTTTTCAGGAGAATACCAGTCGAAGGCGCATGCATATACGGAGGTTATCTTTGGTGAAGGTCAGACATTTAAGGCGGGAACTATAGGTGGTGTCGCAGACAAGACGGCGTATGGATATGTTCTTAAATATAATGAGGAAAATGAGATAACCTCTATGCGCCGTCCTGAGATAACAAGGATATCTCAGGGATGCATAGGAGTAAAGAGAACTACAGGACAGCACCCGGGCGGTATCGTTGTTCTTCCTATCGGAGAAAAGATATATACATTTACACCTGTTCAGCATCCTGCAAATGATATGACAAGTAACATTGTCACAACTCACTTCGATTACCATTCGATCGACCATAACCTCTTAAAGCTTGATATACTCGGACACGATGATCCTACCATGATCAGAATGCTTGAAGATATTACCGGAGTGGATGCAACGACTATAAGAATGGATGATGAAGGCGTGCTCGGACTGTTCCATGGACTTGAAACGATCGGACTACAGCCTGAGGATATTGAGGGAGTAGATCTAGGAACGCTTGGAGTGCCAGAATTTGGAACAAAATTTGTCATGCAGATGCTTCATGATACAAAGCCGACTACTTTTTCGGAACTTGTAAGAATTTCAGGTCTGTCGCATGGTACAAATGTATGGCTTGATAATGCACAGACTCTTATTGAAGAGGGGAAATGTACCCTTTCCACTGCAATCTGTACAAGAGATGATATAATGATCTATCTTATACAGAAGGGACTTGACAAGGGACATGCCTTCAAGATAATGGAAAGTGTTCGAAAAGGACGCGGACTTAAGCCGGAAATGGAAAGTGAAATGATAGAGCATGGAGTTCCGGACTGGTATATATGGTCATGTAAGAGGATCAAGTATATGTTCCCTAAGGCACATGCTGTTGCTTATGTTACCATGGGACTTAGGATTGCATATTATAAGGTTCACTATCCGTTGGCTTATTATGCGGCATTTTTCTCGATAAGAGCAAAGGCTTTCAACTATGAGCTTATGTGTCAGGGCAGAGATAAACTTATTGCCAATATGAAAGCGATCAAGGCAAAAGGCAAGGATATGTCTGCCAAAGAAGAAGACGTGGTAAGCGACGGCCTTCTTGTTCAGGAAATGTATTCAAGAGGCTTTGAATTTATGCCGATTGATATTTACAGAGCCAAAGCAAGAAGATTTCAGATAATAGACGGCAAGCTTATGCCTTCGTTTGTTTCAATAGATGGACTTGGAGATACAGCTGCGATCGCGCTTGAAGAGGCTGTAAAACAAGGCCCGTTCATTTCAAAGGATGACCTGAAAAGAAGAGCGGGACTTTCTCAGACATCAATAGAAAAAATGTCAGAACTTGGATTACTCTCTGGTCTTCCTGAATCAAATCAGATATCGCTTACGGACCTTTTTAAGGTCTGACTGGCTGATTTTGTATACGATATTGTTGATAAAGACTGCACTTTTGTGAAATTTTACTAAAGTGCAGTCTTTTTTTGAATTTTTATTTTTTATTCATAAACCTGCTAAATGCTATTGACAATCATTCTCAATTGAAATATAATACCAATGGTTTGAGTTTGTTTGTGCTAACTAAAGTTAACCATAACGAACTTCAATATACTGTTTAAAGGAGGTAGCAGATGATGCCACTTATCATGGCAAGTCCTGGTGAAGAAGTTGAAATTAGAAAGGTTGGCGGTTCTGAAGAGACCAGACACTTTTTAAATAACATGGGATTTACAGAAGGAGCCAAGTGCTCTGTCATAAGTTCCATCAATGGCAATATTATTATAAATATCAGGGACTCTCGTGTTGCCTTGGACAGTAATATTGCTAAAAAAATAATGGTTTAAGAGTAAGGAGATGACATGATGCGCACCTTAAAGGAAGCCAGAGTAGGCGAAACTGTTAAGTGTACCGGTATCAACGGTGCTGGAGCACTTAAGAGAAGAATAATGGATATGGGTATTACAAAGGGATGCGAGCTTTATATCAGAAAAGTTGCCCCCCTTGGAGATCCTGTTGAAGTTACGGTCAGAGGATATGAACTTACACTCAGAAAAGATGATGCTGAGATAGTTCTTATTGGCTAAAAAGATATCAAAAAAGGAAAAGAAAAAATGGCGATCAGAATAGCACTAATAGGTAATCCTAACTGTGGTAAGACCACAATGTTCAATGCTCTGACCGGTGCCAATCAGTATGTAGGTAACTGGCCAGGCGTTACAGTAGAGAAAAAGGAAGGCAAATATAAGAAGAATAAGGATGTTATAATTACCGATCTTCCTGGTATTTATTCCCTTTCTCCTTATACTCTTGAAGAAGTAGTCAGCCGTGACTATCTTATAAAGGAAAAGCCTGAAGCTGTACTTGATATTGTTGATGCATCCAATATCGAGCGTAACCTTTACCTTTCAACCCAGATAATCGAGCTTGGCATTCCTGTAGTCATTGCCCTCAATATGATGGATGTTGTAAAGAAGAGAGGCGACAGGATCGATACAGCCAAACTTTCAAAGGAACTTGGATGCAAGGTTGTTGAAATGAGTGCTCTTCACGGCAATGGCATTAATGAGGCTGTAAATGAAGCAATAAAACTTGCAAATGCAAAGAAGACAGTTGAACCTTTAAAGTGCCTCGGCGAGAATATCGAAGGAGCAATTGAAGAAGTAGATGATGTAGTTTCTTCAAATATCTGTGATGTCTCACAGAGAAGATGGCATCTTGTCAAACTTCTTGAGAACGACGAGAAGATTCTTGAAAGAATCAGTCTTTCTGCTGATGAAAGCGCAAAGCTTAGCGATATAAGAAAAGAACTTGAAAAGAAGGCTGATAATGATGCAGAATCAGCTATCACAGATGCAAGATATGAATATATCGTTGGAGTTGTCAAAGATTCTGTAAAGAAGGTTGCTACAGGACTTACAGTTTCTGATAAGATCGACCGTATAGTTACCAACCGTATTCTTGCCCTTCCTATCTTTGCACTTGTAATGACAGCAGTATATTATTTCTCGATTTCTACTATCGGTACAATGTGTACTGACTGGGTAAATGACGTACTTGTTGCAGAATGGGCTCAGGGAGGTCTTAATACACTTTTTGAGAACGCAGGCGTAAATCCTATCCTTCAATCACTTGTTGTAGATGGTATTGTGGGCGGTGTTGGTACTGTTCTTGGTTTTATTCCTCAGATGGCAGCTGTATTCCTTTGCCTTTCAATTCTTGAAGATATCGGATACATGGCTCGTGTTGCTTTCGTAATGGATCGTGTATTCAGACATTTTGGTCTTTCAGGCAAGTCATTCATTCCACTTCTTGTTTCCTCAGGCTGTGGAGTTCCTGGTATCCTTGCTTCAAAGACGATTGAAAATGATAATGACCGCAGACTTACAATAATGACTACCACATTTATCCCGTGTGGTGCAAAGCTTCCTATAATTGCTCTTATCGGCACACTTGCTGTCGGTGGTGCATGGTGGGTTGCTCCTGCAATGTATTTCTTTGGAATTGGTGCTGTTCTTGTTACGGCTATAATACTTAAGAAGACAGAGATGTTTGCCGGGGAGGCTGCTCCTTTTGTTATGGAGCTTCCTGCATATCATATTCCTGGTGTAAAGACAGTCCTTCTTCATGTATGGGAAAGACTTAAGGGATATGTTAAGAAGGCTGGTACAGTTATATTCCTTGCGTGTGCTGTTATGTGGTTTCTTTCAAGTTTCGGTGTTGAAAATGGTGCGTTTGGCCTTGTTGAAAGCTCATCAAATTCAATCATGGCATTTATCGGAAACCTCTTTGCATGGCTCTTTATCCCACTCGGATTTGGTTCATGGCAGCCAGTTGCAGCTTCAATCTCAGGCCTTGTGGCTAAAGAATCAGTTGTTTCAACAATTGCTATTCTTGGTAATATTTCCTCAGATGTTGCAGATGCGGCAGCAGGAGATATGGATGCAGATGCGCTTAAGCAGACAGCCAACGCAATCATTCCTTGGTTTTCAGGAAGCATCGGAGCACTCTCATTCCTTGTATTCAACTCACTCAATTCACCTTGCCTTGCAGCTATAGGTACAATTGCTCAGGAGATGAATTCAAAGAAGTGGTTCTGGTTTACAATTCTCTTCCAGAACATCAATGCTTACCTTGTAGCTATGATGGTATATCAGCTTGTTGGCCTTGTTGCAGGTCAGGTAGCATTTGGACCATTTACCATTGTTGCTATACTTGTTCTTCTTGTATACCTTTTCTTCATTTTTAGACCGAACAAGTATGCACATAGAAATATTGAAGCTCGTCGTTCAGTAGCCTGATTACCCTAAATAATGTTTAGCCGGCCATTTTTGTTCGCTTTGCAAAGGCTGGCAGGGCAAAATACCCTTGTCGTTTGGCAGGGGTATTTTGCTTATATGGTTTATAGATTGGAGTGTGTTATGATAGGAAATATAATTATAATCGCAGTTATTGCAGTAGCAGGAGCTTTTGCTTTAAAAAGTACGATCGGGCATTTAAAGGGTGAAGGAGGGTGCTGTGGAGGAGGATCAGGCTCCATAGAAATAGATAAGGAACTTGACAGTCCTGTAATTGAGAAAAGAACCTACAAAGTTGAAGGAATGCACTGTGATCATTGTAGGGTTAATATAAAGAATGCCTTGAACAGGCTTGATGGAGTCAAGGCAGAGGTAAGCCTGAAAAAGAGCACTGCAGAAGTTTCTTTATCAAAGGATGTATCGGATGATGTGATAAAAAGAGCAGTAGAAGATGTGGGATATAAGATAGTGTGATTTGAAAATAAGCCTGATATATATGATGCCGGGGTAAAATATTTGCCCCAACTAAATGATATGAGCCAAGCAATTTTTTGACTTTATTTCTTAAGAAATGCATTCGGTGTCCCTTAAAATTGTCCTGAAAGTACTGATTTTACCGCAATATTTCAAAAATTCAGAAAAAGTTGAAAAAACAATCAAAAAAGTGTTGACATACGATCTCAAACGTGGTATACTTCTTTTTGTCAGCTGAACGAAACAAAACAAATTCAACTGCAAAAGATATGGCCTGTTGGTCAAGAGGCTAAGACGCCGCCCTCTCACGGCGGAATCGGGAGTTCGATTCTCCCACAGGCTACTAACTTAATCATTATTTAAAAGTGAACCGTAAGAGGTTCACTTTTTTGTTTGTTACTGAGAGGTGAGTATGACAAAAAAAGAAATGTATGAAAAAAGAACAGAAGAACTGCTCATGCCAATAATTAAGGAAAATAATTTTGACCTGTGGGACGTTGAATATGTTCGCGAAGGAAGTAATTGGTATCTCCGCGCATATATAGATAAAGAAGGTGGATTTACGGTAAATGATTGTGAACTGGTAAGCAGAAGACTTTCGGATCTTCTTGATAAAGAAGATTTTATCGAAGATTCTTATATATTGGAAGTAAGTTCTCCTGGACTTGGACGTCAACTCAAAAAGGACAGGGACTTTGAAAAGAGTATAGGCAAGGATGTTGATGTTAAACTTTTTACGCCTGTATCCGGAAGTAAAGAATTAACAGGAAGTCTTAAATCATTCGATAAGACAAGTGTTGTTATCACCTTCGAGGACGGAATAGAGCAGTCTATCGAAAGAAAGAATATATCAGTCATTAAACTGGCACTTGATTTTTAATGACTTATCTAATGGAGGAAATATGATGAAAAAGAAAACAGATCAGGCTGACAACAGCGGAAAGGAGCTTATCGCTGCATTAAACCAGATTGAAAAAGAAGAATCGATCAGCAAAGAGATCGTTCTTAAAGCTATTGAGGATTCTCTTTATGCGGCTTGCAAAAATCAGTTTGGTAATGCAGATAATGTCAAAGTATCTATTAACCGTGAAAGTGGCCAGATCGATGTTTACGCAGAGAAGACTGTTGTTGATGAGGTCGAAGATCCTGTAAGTCAGATGACTGTTGAAGAGGCAAGACTTACACATCCTAAGGCACTTACAGGTGATGTTGTAAATGTTATAATCACGCCTAAGAATTTTGGAAGGATTGCAGCGCAGAAAGCTAAGCAGGTTGTGGTTCAGAAGATCCTTGAAGAAGAAAGAAAGGTTCTTTACAGTACATATTCAGACCTTGTACATCAGATCGTTACAGGAATCGTTCAGCGTACAACCGGCGGAGTTGTAAGCGTTAATCTGGGAAAAGCAGATGCAGTTCTTACAGAGCAGGAACAGGTTAAAAGCGAACATTTCAAGCCGACAGAAAGAATCAAGCTTTACATTGTCGATGTAAAGGACACGACCAAGGGACCAAGAATAACAGTTTCGCGTTCTCATCCGGAACTTATAAGAAAGCTTTTTGAAGCAGAGGTTGCCGAGATACAGGATGGTACGGTTGAAATAAAGAGCATTGCCAGAGAGGCAGGCTCACGTACAAAGATTGCCGTTTATTCAAACGATCCTGATGTTGATCCTGTAGGTTCCTGTGTTGGTGTAAACAGAAGCAGAGTTGGTGCTGTTATAAATGAGCTTCGTGGTGAGAAGATCGATATTGTTGTGTGGAGTGAAGATCCACGTGAGCTTATCATGAATGCGCTTTCACCGGCAAGATGCATAAGCGTAGATGCAGATGAAGTTGAGAAAACTGCTACAGTTATAGTTGCAGATTCACAGCTTTCACTTGCAATCGGCAAGGAAGGACAGAATGCGCGTCTTGCAGCCAGACTTACCGGATATAAGATAGATATAAAGAGTGAATCACAGGTTCTTGAGGAACAGGATTGAAACTAAGTTTCAATCTTTCATCGGTGCCGCTGCAGGCACGACATCGATGGGCACTATGCCTGCGGCAAAGTACAGATCATGAAAGAGAAACCTTGTCGTTCATGTATTGTTTGCGGCAGTAAAAAGACAAAAGAGGAGCTTGTCAGAATAGTTAAGACGGCCGATGGAAAAGTATTACCGGATCTTTCAGGCAGACTTAATGGCAGAGGCGCTTATTTGTGCAGAAATTTAAAGTGTATCCAGGGTCTTAAGAAAGGATCGCTTGAAAGAGCATTTAAAATGAGTTTTCCTGCTGAAGTGTATGATGAGCTTTTTAAAAGATTTGAGGAACAGAATATAGATGAATAAAGTCTTATCATATCTTGGACTTGCCCAGAGAGCCGGAAAGATCGTATCTGGGGAATTTTCAACTGAGAAAGCTATTAAAAGTCATAAGGCATTTTTGGTTATAGTTGCAGAAGATGCATCAGATAATACAAAAAAGAGCTTCAGTGATGCTGCCGCTTTTTACAATATACCGCTTGTTATCTATGGCACCAAGGACGAATTGGGAGGGGCAACAGGCAAGCGCTTTCGCGCGTCACTTGCAGTCATGGATGAAGGATTTGCAAAAGCGATAAAAGATAATCTGGAATAGTAAATCATAACTCATAGACCCGGAAAGGCGATTGTATAATGTCGAGTATTAAAGTAGTAGATCTTGCTAAGGAGATTGGTCAGAAGAGCAAGGATGTCGTTGATTTCCTTCGTGAGAAGGGATTTGAAGTTACCAATCATTTAAGCTTGATTGATGACAAAGAGGAGAACATTGTCAGGGAAAAGTTTGCGCCTGATACGGTAAAAAAAGTAAAGGCAGCACCAAAGACTGAAGCTAAGCCAAAGACAAAAGTTCAGACACGCAAAAAGCCTGTTGGACAGTCTTTTGACGGAAGGTCTCCTGAAGCTAAGGCAAGGGCTGAAAAAGCGGAAGCCGAAAGGGCTGCAAAGAAAACGGTTTCAAAGAAAGAAACCGCTTCAGCTACAAAGGAAGTGGCTAAGAGCACTGTCGGCGACGCAGCTAAAAGTGAGGCTGTAAAGAAGGAAACCAAAGTCGAGGAAGCTGTAGTAAGTACTCCGGCTGAGGAAACAAAGAAGGCTGTACAGCCTAAGGAAGAACTAAAAGAGGAAGTAAAAGAGGAAGTAAAAGAAGAGCCTAAGCTTACTCCTGAAGAAGCTGCAAGAAGATATGCTGAAAAGAAGGCTCGTCAGGCAGCCAATGCAGCAAGTGCCAAGAATAGGAGTAATGGTGAAAAGAAGAACAATGGAAGAAATGGCGGTTCTTCTAATTCACGCAGCAATTCAGGAAAAGATAAGTCCGATAGCCATAATGGTTCATTTTCACATGGCAAGAACGGAAAAAATGACAGAAATGACAGAAATGCTGATTCTAAAAATGGAAAAGATCAGCCAAATAATGCCAAAGGCGGTGCACGTTCAAATGACAGACCTCAGGGAGGACGTTCTTCTTCAAAGAGATCTGAGCCTGCTGGAGAGCGCTTTGTAGGCAAGAGCACCAACAACAGAGAACGTGATAAGGAACGTGAAAGAGAAAAGAACAGAGAGAGAGACCGCAACGAGAAATCGTTTGGCAAGCATTTTGATAAGAACAAGGCTCTTAATGATCTTGACTCTGACGATAAAGTATACAAGAAAAAGAAAGATCCGAACAGAAAGGGAGCTTTCATTAAGCCTGTAGTTGAGCCTAAGAAAGAAGATGATGGTGGTATCAAGAATATCACTATTCCTGAAACACTTACCATTAAGGATCTTGCTGACAAGATGAAAGTTCAGCCATCAGCTATCATCAAAAAGCTTTTCCTTGAAGGAAAAATGTATACAGTTACTCAGGATATCACTTATGAAGAGGCAGCTGACATTGCGCTTGAATTCAATGTTATTGCCGAAAAGGAAACTCCTGTAGATCTTGTTGCAGATCTTCTCAAGGAAGAAGAAGAAGATCCTGCTGCAATGAAGAAGCGCCCGCCTGTTGTCTGCGTTATGGGTCATGTAGACCATGGTAAGACAAGTCTTCTTGATGCAATTCGCAAGACAAACGTTACAGGTAAAGAGGCAGGTGGTATCACCCAGAAGATCGGTGCTTCTGTAGTAGAGATCAATGGAAGCAAGATCACATTCCTTGATACACCTGGTCATGAAGCATTTACAGCAATGCGTATGAGAGGTGCGATGGCTACCGATATCGCTATCCTTGTAGTTGCCGCAGATGATGGTGTTATGCCACAGACCGTTGAAGCTATCAACCACGCAAAGGCTGCAGGCGTTGAGATCATTGTTGCAGTAAACAAGATCGATAAGCCAAGTGCCAATATAGACAGAGTAAAGCAGGAACTTACCGAGTATGGTCTTATAGCAGAAGACTGGGGCGGTTCTACAACATTTGTTCCTGTTTCAGCAAAGACAGGCGAAGGAATAACCAGTCTTCTTGAGATGGTTCTTCTTACAGCTGATGTAAATGAATATAAGGCTAATCCTGACAGGGATGCCAGAGGTATAGTTATCGAGGCGAGTCTTGATAAGGGAAGAGGTCCTGTTGCTACTGTTCTTGTTCAGAAGGGTACTCTTCATGTCGGAGATTATATTGCCATAGGTTCTACTCATGGTAAGGTTCGTGCTATGCTTGATGATAAGCATAGAAATGTCAAGACAGCAGGTCCATCTATTCCGGTTGAGGTACTTGGTCTTGATGGCGTTCCAAATTCCGGCGACACAATGCTTACCTTTAAGGATGAAAAGGATGCGAGAAACGCAGCCGAGGTATTTATAACTCAAGATAAGGCTAAGCTTATCGCAGAAAGTAAGCATCAGCTTTCACTTGATGGTCTCTTTGATCAGATCAAGGCAGGAAGCATTAAGGAACTCAATGTCATTATCAAGGCTGATGTACAGGGCTCTGTTGAGGCTATCAAGCAGAGTCTTATCAAGCTTAATAATGATGAAGTAGCTATTGCGGTTATTCATGGCGGTGTTGGTACTATTACAGAGTCAGATATCTCACTTGCAAGTGCAAGTAATGCTATCGTTATTGGTTTCAATGTAAGACCGGACCCAGTAGCCAAGGATACAGCCGACCGCGAAAAGGTAGATGTAAGACTTTATAAGGTTATATACAATATCATTAATGATATTGAAGCTGCCATGAATGGTATGCTTGAGCCAATCTACGAGGAAAGAGTCATAGGACATGCAGAGATCCGCCAGACATTCAAGGCCTCAGGAATTGGTACTATCGGTGGTGGTTTTGTTCTCGATGGCAAGATAGTCAGAGGATGCAAGGCACGTATCAACCGTGGAAAAGATCAGATCTATGAAGGACCACTTGCTTCTCTTAAGAGATTCAAGGATGATGTTAAGGAAGTCAATGCAGGATATGAATGCGGTCTTGTTTTCGAGAAATTCAATGATATCATTGAAGGTGATCAGGTCGAATTCTATCAGATGGTTGAAGTTCCAAGAAATAAAGCCTGAGTATTATAGAGGGACTTTCATCGGTGCTGCTGCAGGCACGGCACCGATGGCACTATGCCTGCGCGGTAAAGTACGATAAATGAAAAAAAACAGTATAAAAAACGTTCGTATAAATTCTGAAGTCAGAAAAGAACTTGCAGAACTTATACGAAGTGGGATAAAGGATCCAAGAGTCAGCCTTCTTACTTCTGTTACAGAAGTAGAGGTTGCACCGGATCTTAAGACTGCCAAGGTCTATGTAAGTATCCTTGGTGATGATGAAAAGAAAAAATCTACTTTAGCAGGTCTTAAGAGTGCTATGCCATTCTTAAGAAGCCAGCTTGCTAAAACAGTTAATCTCAGGATAACACCTGAGCTTCGCTTTGTACTCGATACCTCTATAGAATATGGCATGCACATGTCTGAACTGATAGAGCAGGTATCGGACAAGGGAAATCAGAATGAAGATGTTTCTTCTGAAAATGAAGGCACGGAAGAATAAGGTGCCATAAAAAGGCACCATTGCTTATGGTGCCTTTTATTAAGCTTATATTGAGAGGAAAGGAAGAAAGATGCCAGATAAACCTGAACGAAAAATACTGGACATTATTGATGGAGTAAAGACAATTGCGATATCAGGACACGTTCATCCTGATGGGGATTGTGCTGGTTCTACTCTTGGTCTGTATAACTATCTTAAGGAAAATACTGATGCAGAGGTAACAGTATTTTTAGAAGAGCCGGGGGAACACTTAAAGAGCCTTCCGGGAGCTTCTTCTATAGTTAATGAGCTTCCTTATAATGCTCATTTTGACCTGTTCTTTATGATGGATTGCGGAGAGGCAGGAAGACTTGGCAAGATGGATAAGCTCCTTAAAATGGCTGATAAGACAGTATGTATTGATCATCATATAAGCAGTCAGGGTATATGCAATGAAAATTATATTTTCCCTGAGCTTAGTTCTGCAAGTGAAGTCCTTTTTGAGATGCTTGACCCAAAAAAGGTGAGCAAAGAAACTGCAGAATGTATTTATACCGGTATTTTACACGATACAGGAGTATTTCATCACAATTGCACAAGTAAGAGGACCATGGAGATCGCAGGCTTTCTTATGAGCAGGGGCATTGATTTTTCAAAGATAATCGATGAAGGATTTTATGCTAAAACTTATAAGCAGAATCAGATTCTCGGACGATGCCTGATGGAAAGCATGCTCCTTTGGAATGGAACAGTTATTGTATCTTATCTGACAAAAAAAGAACTTGAATTTTACGAAACCGACGGTAAAGATCTTGGCGGTATTATCGACCAGTTAAGACTGACTGAAGGTGTTAAAGTGGCTATATTTCTTTACGAGGCACAAAGCCAGTCTTTTAAGGTAAGTATGAGATCAACAGTCACAGATGTCGACCTTAGTGTTGTTGCATCCTACTTCGGAGGCGGCGGACACAAGATGGCAGCAGGCTGTACAATAAGCGGAAATGCACATGATGTTATAAACAGTATAACCAAGCAGCTTGAAATCATACTTCGATCAAGGAAATATATAAAATGATAGATGGTATTATCAATATATACAAAGAGCAGGATTTTACCTCAAGAGATGCTGTAAGTAAACTATGCGGGATCATTCATCAAAAGAAGGCGGGTCACACAGGAACTCTCGACCCTATGGCGGAAGGAGTTCTTCCGGTGTGCCTTGGCAAGGCGACAAAGCTTGTAAATATGTTTGTTGATCATGATAAGCAGTATAGAACTGTTATAAAACTTGGTCAGGCAACAGATACAGAAGATGTTACAGGAAAGGTTACGCTGTCATCATATTATGATGATGAATGGTATGATGAAATCTTTGATTCAGGAAGATTTGATGAAGCAGTCCATTCATTTATAGGAGATTACAACCAGATCCCTCCGATGTATTCCGCAAAAAAAATAAACGGTAAAAAGCTTTATGAGATTGCCAGATCCGGCCAGGTAATTGAAAGAAAACCATGCCTTGTTCATATCAATGATATTACGGTCAATTCAATCAACAGAGTTTCAAGAGAGGCAGTCTTAACAGTTTCATGCGGTAAGGGAACTTATATAAGGACTTTGTGTCATGATATAGGTGAAAAGCTTGGATGCTATGCATGCATGAAGGAACTTGTCAGAACGAAAGTCGGAAGATTTGATATCAAAGAAGCCTACAGACTCTCTGAAGTATCTCTGGCGGTTGCAGCTGGTGAACTTGATAAGCTTATCATTCCGATCGAGGATATCTTTAAGAATCTAAGGGCAGTAAAAGCGCTTAACGAAGGGGAAGACAAGCTTCTTAGGAATGGCGGACAGCTTAGATTCAAAAAAGAAATGATAATAAGAGGCGAAAAAACTGATCCGGCAGACGATGAACTTTTTGCCATGTATGATTTGCAGGGAAAATTTACTGCGGTTTATAGCATGGATAATGCCAAAGGCTTTTTAAAAGTTAAACAGATGTTTGTTTTATAGATGGAAGTATTATGCATTACATTAAAGGTAAAGATTTTTTTCTGAAAGATACTGCGGTAACGTTGGGAAAGTTTGATGGTTTTCATCTTGGGCACCAGGAACTCTTAAATGATGTTATCAATGCAGCAGGCTTAAAAAGTGTTGTTTTTACGTTTGACCTTAATCCACACAATCTTTTTTCAGAAAAGGAAACAAAGTTAATAGATACAAACGAGGAAAGGTCAAGGTCACTTGCTAAATCAGACCTTGATTATCTTATTGATTATCCTTTTACAAGAGAGACAGCTGATACCGAACCGGAGGACTTTGTGAAGAATGTTCTTGTTGGACATCTTGATGCAAAAAGGATAACAGTAGGAGAGGATTTCAGGTTTGGAAAGGGTGGTCATGGTGATGTAGCTTTGCTGCAGGAATTGTCTGTCTTGTACGGTTTTCGTGTAAAAGTCTTTGATAAGCTTGTGATGGATGGTGATACGGTTTCAAGTACAAGAATAAGAACACTTATTGAAGAAGGAAAGATGGAGGAAGCAAATCGTCTTCTTGGACGCCCTTACAATGTTACAGGCGAAATCATTCATGGTAATAATTTAGGGCACACTGTAGGCATGCCGACTATCAACCAGCGTCCTGCTCCGGAAAAAATCCTGCCGCCTTTTGGTGTATATGTATCAGATATTTATCTTGATGGCAAGAAATACAGGGGAATAACAAATATAGGTATAAAACCGACGATCGGTTCAGAGTCTTTTCCTGGTGTTGAAACGTGGCTGTTTGATTTCAACGAGAATGTTTACGGTCATTTTGCTAAGGTTTGCCTGCTGTCATTTGTAAGACCGGAAAGAAAATTTGCTTCGATCGAGGAAGTCAAAAAACAGGTTGAAATAGATGCTGGAAAGGCTAAAGCATGGCACTAAAAGAAAGCATAATTTCCATAAAAGGTGTCGGCGAAAAATCAGCTTTGCTTTTAAACAAACTTGACATTTATAATAAGAGGGATTTGCTGTCTTATTTTCCGAGGGATTACGATTCATATAGTCAGATAGTGCCGATCTCTTCTTTAAAAGAAGGGCAGATGGCACTCATAGAGGCGGCTCCCGTAAAGAGAGCTGTCTTGAATACAAGAGCGGGCAGAAGCATTGTACTGGCAGAAGTTTCAGATGGAACCGGAAAGATAGAACTGACGTGGTTTTCCATGCCATATATAAAAAACAGGCTTTTTCCGGGAACACATTTTGTGTTCAGGGGAAAGGTTATAAAGAAGTCCGGAAGGCTTCAGATATATCAGCCTGAGATACTGACGAAGAATGAATACCACATAAAAAGCAGGTCACTACAGCCGATTTACCCTCTTACCAAGGGTGTGACAAGTAATTTTTTAAGGAAATGCCTTAAGGCTGTGATCCCTGAACTGACAGCTAAGGATGATTATTTGCCGGCATCTTTAAGAAAGGACCTGTCTTTATTGTCATTAAATGCTGCTGTTTGTGAGATACATTTTCCTAAATCGCGTGAAACCATGCTTGAAGCAAGGAAAAGGCTTGTATTTGATGAATTTTTTCTTTTTTCTCTGTCGGTCAAGAAGATGAAAGAGAGTGAAGTTGTTTTATCTTCAGAGTATGTGCTTAAGGATGTGCCTGAAACAGATGACTTTATCTCATCACTGCCATATACGCTCACAAAAGCGCAGGAGAGGACTTTCAATGAGATCAAGTCTGATCTTTCAGGTGGAAATGTTATGAACAGGCTTATTCAGGGAGATGTTGGCAGTGGTAAAACGGTTTTGGCGATACTTTCCTGTCTGCTTACAGTTAAAAATGGCTATCAATGTGCTTTTATGGCGCCTACAGAGGTTCTTGCAAGACAGCATTTTGCTACTTTTAAAAATGCGCTCGACAAGTACGGCGTAAGAATAGAGCTGCTTACAGGCTCTATCAAGGCTTCTGAAAAAAAGAAGATCAAAGCAAGGATCGTGGCGCATGAGGCGGATATTGTGCTGGGAACGCATGCACTTTTAACTGATGATGTTGTTTATGACAACCTTGCTCTAGTCATTACCGACGAGCAGCACCGTTTTGGTGTGAAGCAGAGAGAAAATATCAGAAAAAAGGGCAGCAGTCCGCATACTTTGGTAATGTCGGCAACGCCTATACCAAGGACACTCGCAGTCATACTTTATGGGGATCTGGACGTTTCACTTGTAAATGAGCTTCCTGCAAACAGACTTACTATAAAAAATGCGGTTGTTGACAGCTCTTACAGAGCAACATCATGGAAGTTTATCAAAAAGGAAGTAGAAGCAGGACATCAGGCTTACGTTATCTGTCCGATGATAGAGAAGAGTGAAGATAATGATTCTTTATCAGATGTCATTTCCTACACAAAGGACCTTCAAGACTTCCTTGGCGGCGGTATTAAGGTTGAAATGCTTCATGGCAAGATGAAGGAAACGGAAAAGTCTGAAATAATGACAGACTTTTCAGAAAACAGTATTCAGGTACTCGTTTCAACAACGGTTGTTGAGGTCGGGGTAAATGTTCCGAATGCAACTGTAATGCTTATTGAAAATGCTGAAAGATTCGGGCTTGCCTCACTCCACCAGCTTCGCGGAAGAATCGGCAGAGGCAGCGCACAAGGGTATTGTATCTTTATGGCTGGAAGCGACTCTGAAGATAAAAAAAACAGATTGATGATTCTTGAAAAGAGTAATGACGGTTTTAAGATAGCGGAGGAAGATCTCAGACTTCGTGGACCGGGGGACATATTTGGAGTCAGACAAAGCGGTGATATTGCTTTTAGAATCGGAGATATCATGAATGATGCAGATATTTTAAAACTTGCATCAGATACGGCAAAATCACTGGATGACAAAATACTAAATCAATGTTATGATAATGGAAGGAAATTTTACGGAAAGTATTTTTCCTATGGTGATGAAGCACTTGTTCTATGAATTTCTGTTTCTGAGGGTGAGATATGTATACTAACAGCAGTCATGTTTATGACATTGCAAAAGAAAATTACCGGACTTTAGTCCGGTATTGCTCCACATTGGAGGAGGAGGGGTATTTTGCTGAGGCGGGCAAAATACTGCATAAAAGTATTTTTGACTTACTGGACTTTTATATCCAGTCGCTGTTGATAACAATGGCAGCCTTTAGCGGTCAGTTCGGGGACAAAGAGAGGAAGTTTATAGTCTCGCTCCCTGACAGCAAGCAGATAGACTTGCCTGCTGAGGGACCATTGCCGGAAAAAATGATCAAGGAGGCAGAATCAGTAGTGAAGGCTCCGCCTGTGATCCTTCAACTCATGAGCCTTAGAGATCGTGATAAGGGATCGGAACTTTCATCTTCATATATAGATACGATATTAAATATAATAGTCGCAATGTCCTACCTTAATGACAGACGCGATCAGTATTTGATAAAGTTCATTATGAATTTTTATCATTCCATAGAAGCCTTTGTTTACTATGCCGACAGAGAACAGAGATTTACAGAAAGATATCTTTTCAAAAAGGCTTCGGGTGATCTGTCAGAACCGGGCTCCATACCAAGATATGAAGCAGAACCATCAGAATATAATGAGCCTTCTTCTGATAAAAGCATGGATGAAAGTCCTGAAATATGTGTGACGATAGAGCCTGATGAAGATAGGACAGAGGATACGACAGAGGATGAGGTTGTATACGAGGAATTTCCGCCTGTTGCCGAAGAAGATGAGGAGATACAGGAAGAAATAAAGGGAGACGAACCTGAAAATGAGGATAATCTCAACAAGTATCTTAATGAGCTTAATGACCTTATAGGTCTTGAGGATGTAAAGAAGGAAGTTCAGTCGTTAGTTAATCTCATACATATAAGAAAGATCCGTAAGGAAAAGGGCCTTCCGTCTCCGGATATGTCTTATCACATGGTGTTTACTGGAAATCCCGGAACAGGTAAGACAACAGTTGCAAGACTTGTTGCTGCCATCTATAAGGAATTAGGTGTTCTTTCAAAGGGGCAGCTTGTAGAGGTTGACAGGTCGGGTCTTGTTGCCGGCTATGTAGGTCAGACAGCCCTAAAGGTAAATGAAGTTGTAAAGACTGCTCTTGGCGGCGTATTATTTATAGATGAAGCCTATTCACTTGTCCAGCCTGGCAACACAAATGATTTCGGTCAGGAGGCAGTTGATACTCTTGTAAAGCTGATGGAAGACCACAGAGATGATCTTGTGGTCATTGTTGCTGGCTACACCAAAGAAATGAAGGAATTCTTGAATTCCAATACAGGTCTTGTATCAAGATTTAACAGATTTATAGATTTCAGGGATTATACCAATGAAGAACTTGTAAGTATAATGCAGAAAATGGCTGATAACATGGAAATGAAGCTTTCCGGCGGTACTCTTAGCAGGCTTTCAACCTATTTATCAGATATGACCGAAGAAGACAGATTCACATTCGGCAATGCGAGAGGTATAAGAAATCTGTTTGAAAAGATGCTAGTGGGTCAGGCAAACAGACTTGCCACGCTGGAGGATCTGACGGTTGAATCACTTTCTACAATTGTTGAAAGTGATCTGGACTACATATTATAACAGGTTTTACCATAAACAAAAGTTGAAATGGCTTTTTCGTTGTGTTATCATAACAAAAGTAAAGAAATAAAAAGGAAATAAAAAATGCGTATTATTGCTGGAGAAGCAAGAAGTGTGCCTCTCATTACTCCGGAGGGACTTGAGACAAGGCCTACTTCAGATCAGATCAAAGAAACTCTTTTTAATATGATGCAGATGTATACTGCAGGTTCTGTTTTTCTGGATCTTTTTGCAGGAAGCGGTCAGATTGGATGCGAAGCGCTTTCAAGAGGAGCAAAAAGAGCAGTTTTTGTAGATCAGGGAAATGAACCTATCCGTTGCATTAAGCATAATGTTGAAAAGATAAAAATGGCTGACAGGGCTCTTATCCTTAAGCAGGAGGCTGTTTCCGGAATAAGAACATGTGAAGCGGAAGGTATAGTGTTTGACATTATATTTATGGATCCACCTTATGAAAAAGAGATGGAGAGGGGAATACTTGAGTATTTAAAGACATCGTCTATCTGTACCTCTGAAACCTTGATCATTGTAGAAGCTTCAAAGAAAACAGATTTTAGCTATCTTGATATTCTTGGCTACGATGTGATCAAAGACAAGCTCTATAAGAATAACAGACATCTTTTTATTCAGAAGAAAGACTGATCGTATCTGTATCAGATAAATACGTTATCTGAAAAAAGAAAGATTGACAGGGTGGGAATTATGGGAAAAGAAAAAAATAAGATTGACAGAATGCTGGATGATATGAGCGACTATCTTGAAAGCTGTAAGCCTTCACTGCTTTCAGGTTCCAAGGTAGTAGTTTCAAAAGATGAAATCTATGATCTTATGGATGCCTTGAGAATGGCAGTTCCTGATGAGATCAAGAAGAGCCGCAGAGTTCTTGAGAACAGCGACACTATTATCGCCGAAGCTAGAAAAAAAGCTCAGGAGATTCTTGATGAAGCAGGCAAACAGGCCAGCAAGTATGTTGAAGAGAGCGTGATTGTAGAAGAGGCATATAAGCAGGCAGATGAGATCCTTGCCGATGCTGAGGCAAGGGCAAATGAGGAGATGGCTGCTGCCAGTCGCGATGCAGGAGATATCCGCACAGGTGCAATGGCTTATGCAAATGACCTCCTTGCAGAAGTTGAAAAGATTCTCGGACATGCATACGACACAACAAGAACAAGATCCCAGAACCTTGTTGAGTCAATTCAGTCAAATCTTGAGATTTTAAAGAGCAATCGCAGTGAGATTGCTGCCCAGCTTGGTGAAGCCATAAACAATAGTGAGCCGCAGACACCTGAGGAAGAAAACAGAAATGCTTCCGGTAACGATGGAAATTCTGATTTTGTAGATTATAGGGTGGATCTTAAAGACGCTGACCTTTACAATGAATCTGAGGCAACTCTAGAGGAAGCCACCTCAGATAATTTTGACTATGAAGGAAATATGAATAAAAGTGTAGAAGAGCTTCAGGTTGAAGCTGGACTTCACGATGAAAAGTGATCATAGGATTATCATAAAGTCTCTGCCATATTCATCGTGGCACTCATGGGAGTGTTCTATACTGTAGATCCTTCTGTATATATCTGCCGCTGTAAGGCTTTTTGCAAAGTCTTTAGCGGCATTTTCTTTTAATTCCTTTGCATCTGACAGCCTTGTTATAAGAGGAGCCTTGCCGGATTCCTTGATATACGTCAAAAGGTCTATGGAATCTCTGTTTATGGCTAAAGGTCTCAAGTAACCGGCAGTACTTTCTTTATTTAAGTTTTTCTTTAATTCATCGGTTATATTAAAAAGAACATGAAGCAAAGTCCTGTCGATCCTGCTGTATGTGAGGTTTTTTGCCCATACGGCTGCTGCCAGTTCGTCCCATGTATAAGCCTCATGATATTTGCTGTATAGTCTAAGTGCAAGTGCATCTGTCATATCAGAGTAGATGGACATTTTCTTTGAAAAATCAGCCTTGTTGAAAGATTCTTCCATAAACTGCCCTAATCTGTAAAATAACATATTGCTTAAGTCGTTGCAGGAAATAAAGCCGTTTCTGTATGTGGCAAGAATTTCAGCCATTTCACCCGGGATCACATCAAGGATATCAGAGATATGGTTGCCTCTAAGTGCCTTTCTTATAGATGTTGCAGATGCAGTAGAAGTCTGTGGATCCATGCCATCATTGTGACCGGCTCCCTTTCTTTTAACTACTACAGGGGTTATGTCTGAATTTGTTTTTTTAAGTGCGATAAGGTAGTTTACAGCAAGAGTGTTGTTTGGTGATCTAAGACAGTCTGCGGAGTCTGTTCTTTTAGAATTTGCCATGACCATACTCATTGCTTCAGGGTAGGTTTTTCCGGTTGAAATGAGCTTGCTTAAGTGCTTTTGAAGCTCAGGATCTTCATCTATTGCTAGTGTGTCTTCTGCCGCTTTGCTTAGAACACTGATATCATCATTTTCAGCACCAAAAACAAGATGATCAATGCAGCCAAATGCGTTTGCAGTTTGTATACCCCCATAGGCAAAATCTGCCGCACTTGAGATGCTTGCTGTAAAAGGCATCAAAAAAACAGCATCAGCACCGTTTCTGCAGGCTGTGTATGCCCGGTCATATTTGTCTGCGATCGCAGGTTCCCCTCTTTGTACAAAATCCCCACTCATTATAATGATCAGCTTTTCGGCACCGGTCTTTCTTTTCGCCTCCTCGATAAGATAGGAGTGACCATTGTGAAATGGATTGTATTCTGCGATTACGGCGGCTATTGTTGGTCTTTTTTTCATTTTATCCTCTCCATTGGTTTTAATTGGTATTTATTTTAGAACAATATCACATATTTAACAAGTATACGGAAATACTGTCTTGTCATATCTGCTATAAAGGTTTAAAATAGTGTCGTATACTCTCGTAATGATGTTTTTACGGGAAACCTGCAGCTTACTCGACAACAGTCTTTGAGCGAAGGCTGCGTCGCATTGCATAACAATGCGATATTTTAGAAAAAGGAGATAAAAAAATGGCATTTATTGATCAGATCAAAGCTCGTGCAAAGGCAGATAAGAAGACTATCGTACTTCCGGAAAGTGAAGACAGAAGAACTCTTGAGGCAGCAGATGTTATTCTTAAGGAAGGCATTGCTGATCTTATAATTCTTGGTGATCCTGAAAAGGTAGCGGAAGATGCAAAGAAGCTTGGCGTTGATGTAAGTGCTGCATCAATTGTAAACCCTGCTGTAAGCGATAAGCTTGATGCTTATGTAGAGAAGTTTACTGATCTTCGTAAGAAGAAGGGTATGACTCCTGAAGAAGCCCGTAAGATCCTTACCACAAGTAATACATATTTTGGCGTAATGATGGTTAAAATGGGTGATGCAGACGGACTTGTTTCCGGTGCCTGCCATTCTACTGCTGATACACTTCGTCCAAGTCTTCAGATCCTTAAGACAGCTCCTGGCACAAAGCTTGTATCTGCATTCTTTATCATGTCTGTACCAGATTGCGAATTTGGTGAAAATGGAACATTCGTATTCTCAGACTGTGGTCTTAATCAGAATCCTACAGCAGAAGAGCTTGCTGCTATCGCTGAATCTTCTGCAAAGTCATTCAGAGAATTAGTTGGCAAAGAGCCTAAGGTTGCCATGCTTTCATACTCAACAATGGGTTCAGCAAAGCATGATGATGTAACAAAGGTTCAGGAAGCTACCAAGATTGCCAAGGAAGCAAACCCTGATCTTGCTCTTGACGGCGAACTTCAGCTTGATGCTGCTATCGTTCCTTCAGTTGGTGAATTCAAGGCTCCTGGCAGCAAGGTTGCAGGACATGCAAATACACTTATATTCCCTAACCTTGATGCTGGTAATATCGGTTACAAGCTTGTTCAGAGACTTGCAAAGGCAGATGCATTCGGTCCTATGACTCAGGGCATTGCTGCTCCTGTAAACGACCTTTCACGTGGCTGCTCAGCAAGCGATATCGTAGGCGTTGTAGCTATCACAGCTGTACAGGCTCAAAACATGTAATAATACAAGGGTCATAAGTCAATTGTTTATATAAAGAAGAAGTTTGAAGCAAGATTTTAAATCTGCATCGGTGTCGCGGCAGGCACGGCACCGATGGTCACCATGCCTGCGGTAAGGGTATAAAAGATGAAGATATTAGTACTTAACTGTGGAAGTTCCTCACTTAAGTATCAGTTTATTGATATGGATACCGAAAAGGTTATAGCAAAGGGTCTTTGCGAGCGTATCGGTATCGATGGTTCACAGCTTACACATAAGGTTCCTGGCAAGGAAGATTTCGAAGAAATAACTCCTATGCCTACTCACCAGACAGCGGTTGAACTTGTTATGAAGGCACTCACCGACAAGGAACATGGCGTTATTTCTGACGTATCAGAGATCTCTGCTGTAGGTCACAGAGTACTTCATGGCGGCAACAAGTATTCCGATCCTGTTATCGTTAATGACGATGTAAAGAAAGTCATAAGAGAATGTTTCGACCTTGGACCTCTTCACAACCCTGCAAATCTTATGGGTATTGAAGCATGTGAAAAGGCTATGCCTGGCACTCCAAATGTAGCTGTATTTGATACCGGTTTTGGTATGGCTATGGAACCAAAGGCTTATATGTATGCTATTCCTTATGAATATTATGAGAAATATCATATCCGTCGTTATGGTTTCCATGGTACAAGCCACAAATTTGTTTCAAATGAGACTATAAAGTTTGGTAATCTTCCGGAAGGACACAGAAAGGTTATCGTTTGTCATCTTGGAAACGGTGCTTCAATTTCTGCATCGATTGATGGTAAGTGCGTAGATACATCAATGGGTCTTACACCTCTTGAAGGTCTTATCATGGGTACAAGATCAGGTGATGTTGATCCTGCAGTTGTACAGTTTATCGCAGATCATGAAAATATTTCAGTAGATGATGTGCTTACAATACTTAATAAGAAGTCAGGTATTCTTGGTCTTTCAGGAATATCAAGTGATTTCCGCGATGTGCTTCAGGCTGATGCTGAGGGCAATGAGAGAGCAAAGCTTGCAAATGCAGCTTTCCGTTACAGAGTAGTTAAGTATATCGGCGCTTATGTTGCAGCCATGAATGGTGTAGATGCTATCACATTTACAGCTGGTTTTGGTGAAAATAATGTAGACAGCCGTGTGATGATCTGTGATGCACTTTCATATCTTGGAATCAAGATTGATAAGGAAGCTAATAAGGAGAGAGGAAAGAATATGTGTATTTCCACTCCGGATTCAAAGGTTAAGGTTTTCGTTATACCTACAAATGAAGAGCTTTCTATTGCAAGGGATACACTTTCACTTATCAAGTAAACTTTTACTTGACAAGCAACTTTTTCTGAGGTATACTAAGCAAGTATGAAAATAATTGTTTATTCGATAGGTATTTATTCAGGTTCGACCCATACCTTAGATGAGACAATTTATATAGTTTCTATTTAAGGAGGTGTTGACATGTCTATCTGTCCTAAGAATAAAAATTCTAAGGCACACAGAGATGCGCGCAGAGCTAATTGGAAGATGAGCGCACCAGCACTTGTAAAGTGCCCTAACTGTGGAGCTCTTATGGTACCTCACAGAGTATGCAAGAACTGTGGTACTTACAACAAGAAGGAGATCGTAAAGGCTAACGCAGCTGATTGATCTTAAAGAGAAAAAATGAGTCCGGAGCTTTAGTGCTCCGGACTTTTATTTTATTTATTGCTTGCTTTAATTATTTTATTCACAGCACAGTACATATACTCACTTAAAAGTTCTATATCTGTAATGAATTTTTTGCTTACCTCTATAAAGAAAAGTTTGTCTTTGTATTCTCTTTTAAAGGTCTCTATTGCTGCATGATTTATAAAACAAGGTATAAATCTGCCTTTGTGTCTTACATAGCAGGTTGCTGCAGTTGCCTTTTTCTTATGGTCTTTTGGCAAAAAATCTCCTATGCTTTTATGGATCGCTGTGTCTTCAAGAGGGATGTAATAGTAATTCTTATAATCAGGGTAGAAGAATTTCATTTCATCATAGGTTGTATCTATCACAAGGCTGAGGATTCCATCTGCGTCAAGTGAAAGCTTCATTCCTTCGTAAGCCTTGCTGTAAGAAAGCCCCTTTAAAGGCGTAGTTGTTTTTAGTCTTATTTTCTCCTCACTTATGATCTCACAGGAAATATCAAAAGGTGCACTATGATAAGGGCTTTCAGGTGAAAGAGAATTTATCTTGTCTAAAAAGGCAACTAAGGGGGTAAGGTTTAGCATACCGATCACATCATCATGATTATGCAGGAGGAGTATATCTTCAAGTGGTTTTGCATTTTTATCATTTGTAAGAGCGAGTTTAATGTAGCTGCTGTAAACTTTGATAAGTTCCCCGCCATTTGTTTCATCAATACGCCCTGTATTAAGAAGAGCTTCAACAGTTTTTTGCTTTGTATCAGACATTTTAAAGAAATTTTTATAAGGTCTTATTTCCTTATATATGTCGATACTGCTGCATGTGAGATCGCAGGGTATATCATGCCTGCTGCACCTTTTTTCTATAAAAGGAATGTCGAAGGTTGATCCATTGAAATGTATTAAGGTTTTCTTTGTTGCGGCTATTTCAAGAAATTTTTTTAATATAAGCACTTCCGAATCCAGGTCGTCTGCAAAAAGCTGTATTAAAAAGGGATTACCTTCATTAAATACTATGAGTCCTATAAGATATATGGTGCTTACACTTGCAGAAAGACCGGTGGTTTCTATATCAAACCACATTGTATCGTTAAGGTCAGGCAGGTACTTTATTATTTCATCGTTAAGAGTGCATTTTACAGATTCTTTTATTTCTTTCATGATATTCTTCCATAAAAACTAAGTTATCGTAAACGAAATAAATAATTTCGTTTACGATAAACGTCGCCGAGAATTATTGCTGGATAGACTTGCTCTATCCGCAATTATTTTCTTCGCTTACTATAA
>CADBPM010000091.1 GCA_902796595.1 uncultured Lachnospiraceae bacterium
AGATATAGTAAACGAAATAAGTAATTTCGTTTACTATAAATAAATCTGGTGTGGCGGCTCTTTTTGTGTGAAAATATGTTATAATGTAGAAAAATGTAAGGGGTTTCATATAGATATGAGAACAGAGGTAAAGACATTATGGGTAGTAGGAGACAGTACAGTAAGTGCTTTCAATGACAACTATTATATGCCAAGGACAGGATGGGGAAGTGCTCTGGCTTTGTATTTCAACGATAAGATAGAAGTTAAAAATCTTGCTGTTTCAGGAACGAGCTCAAAGAGTTTTACTGAGTGCCCTGAATATGAAAGTCTGCTTGCAGGAATGAAAGCAGGGGATTTTCTTATGATAGGTTTTGGACATAATGATGAGAAGAGAGGAAGTATTACTTTTACTGATCCTAAGGGGGATTATAAAGAAGATGGTTCATTTGCAAATTCGCTCTATACGAGATTTATCGTACCGGCAAAAAAAAGGGGAGTTTCCTGTACACTTGTCACACCTATTGTGAGGAGAGATCCTGATAAAAAGTATGGGGCAGCTTATGTCCATGTGACTGCAGATGGTGATTATGCTGAAGCTGTGAGAAAGCTTGGAAGGGATATAAATATTACTGTCTGCGATCTTACAGAGCTTACAAGAGAGCTTTCTATAAGGGTAGACAGTGATGATGAACCTTGCAATGATACTCTTTTTATGCATGCAAGAACAGGTTCAAGGGAACTTTGTGTTGATAATACGCATACAAGTTATTTTGGAGCAGCGGAGAATGCTTATCTTATAGCAGGAGAGTTAAAGAAGAAGGAGAACCCGCTTGTGGCATTTCTTTTGCCTGATATAGCTGATCCTCTTTTAAATGCAAAATACTGGGTGGAGAAGTCGATAAATCATTCTTACAAGGATCCTGTTTACAAGGCTCCGGAGAGAAAGAGTAAGTTGTGGACAGATTACATTGATGAAGCTGGAAATGTATGGCAGGGGACTGTATTTGGAGATATATGCATAAGTGAAGAGGGAAGGGCAGAGCGAGAGTTCTTTCTTGGAAAAGCTGAAAATGGCGCTATGAAAATAGAGGCTGGCAGGATTAAAAATAATGGCAAGATAATGGAAAAATCAGATGGTATCGCCATGTATTATGCAAGGATTCCGGTAGGAAGCCATTTCAACTTGAAAGCTGAGATAAAGGTAAAAGATTTCTTTTCTGCCGGAGATTTTTGTGATTTTTCTGCATTTGGGGCAATGGTCAGGGATGACATGTATATTGATGAAGAAAATGGACTTATAATGGGAGATTATGTTGCGGCGGGAGTTTGTGTGAAACCAGGATTTGAAACCGGCTCCAACACATTTGCAAGAAAAAGTGGTCTGCTTTTCTTTGGGGGAGGAAGCCTTGCGGCTAAGCCTGAAGCTGGTGACGTAATCAAGGTGTCGCTTTACAGCACCGGTGATGGATTTGCTGCACAGGTGGGAGAAAACGCACCTGTGATAGCGGGATATGATTATACCTTGAATGCCGTAGATACAAAATATACCTATGTCGGCTTTTTTTCAGCAAGAAGCATAGGTATTGAAGTGACTGATATTTCTTTTATTCATGAGTAGGTCAGTGTAGCGGGAGAAGCGTGTATATATAAAATATCAGCCCGATAAGTATGGCAAGCCGTAGTGCTTTTCGTAGCATCCAAAGACTGTAATTACGGCCTATCTTTGCTTTTAATGTCCAAAAAGCGCTTGTACTGGCGCCTTTTTTGCGGTTGCATCTTGGACAGGCTGCAACAAGATTTCGAACATCATTTACAGAAGAATAACCTTTTTTAGCAAGCTTTTTTTGCAATCTTAAGCTTCCTGTAACTGCCGCAACCGGATATATGTGGTCTACTGTGAGTGAATCTGCTGAAATCAGTCGGCCACAGTAGGCACATATATACAATTTTCCGATAAAAGGTTTTGATTTTGAAAAAAATTCTCTGCGATAGCCGGTGCTTCTTACTGCAAAGTGGCTTTTTGAGATAAATAAAATATTTTTTTTCTGACAGTATCTTTCTAATTTTGCTGCGCCTGATATGGGCAGTATTGCTTCATAGTGGGTCTTTCCGGTATATGATAGCCCGCGCCACATGAGAGCAAATCTGTGTTTGCGAGTATTCGTTCCCCATACATCAACCGGAACCTGCTCTTCAAAGATCATAAAAACTCCCTGAGTGTAAAAGAATTTCAACAATAAATCAATTTTACAATTTTACAATTAAATTGGCAAGTGATATGATATTTTAAAAAGGAATCTTTCAGAAGTGAAGGAATAAAAATTAAATGTCAGTATCAGATAAAAGTAATAAAGGATGTATGCTGTGTCCGAGAAAATGTGGCGCAGACAGGAAAGCAGGTAGAACAGGGTTTTGCGGCGTAACCGATAAAATAAAAATAGCAAGAGCCGCTCTGCATTTCTGGGAGGAACCCTGCATATCAGGCAAGGAAGGCAGCGGGGCAGTTTTCTTTTCAGGCTGTACCCTTAGATGCGTTTTCTGCCAGAATAGAGAAATTTCAGTCGGTGCCAAGGGGTGCGAGGTAAGTATTGATAAACTTGTGGATATTTTCTTTGATCTTCAGGAGCAGGGAGCAAACAACATAAACCTTGTTACCGCCGGGCAATTTGCACCGGCAGTTGCCGAAGCTATAGGGCAGTATAAGGCAAAGTGTGTTGAAATGGGCTTTGTTCCTCTTCCATTTGTGTATAATACATCTTCATATGAGGATGTAGAAACTTTGAAACTTTTTGACGGACTTGTAGATGTTTACCTGCCGGACCTTAAATATCTTGATGACAGCAGGGCAGAAAAGTATTCGAAGGCAGCAGATTATCCGGATGTGGCAAAGAAAGCAATAGCTGAAATGGTAAGGCAAGTTGGGGAGCTTTCTTTTGATGAAAGAGGAATGATAAAAAAAGGGGTGATAGTAAGGCACCTTGTTCTGCCTCTTGGAACGCGTGAGGCAGAAAGAGTTATTTCATACCTCTATGATACTTATGGCGATAACATAATGATAAGCATTATGAGCCAGTACACACCGCTTTCAGGTGTAGAGGAAAAATTCTCTGAGCTTGGCAGAAGGATTACAAAGAGAGAGTATGAGAAGGTTGTAAAGTATGCTACGGATTTAGGTGTTACAAATGCATTTATACAGGAGAGGAAGGTTGCAAAGGAAAGTTTTATTCCGGATTTCAACCAGAGCTTTTAATGTATTATCGCGAGAGTGTGTTTTGTAGATGACGGCCCTTATGTGGTGATGAATTATGTAGACAATAATTTTTTTTAATGTTATAATCTCTTTAAGGTTAATGCAGTAAGTTAAGGGAGGGTTTACGCTATGGATAAATACACAAAGATTCACACAGTTGGAACTGATGTGCCGCTTAAGATCGTAAAGGGACACTTTGCAACAAACCATTCACATATCAACTACTATATCGATTCAACAACACTTCGCACGCGAAGCAGTGAGGCACATGAGGTTGCCAAAGTCCTTGCTGGCATGTATCTTTATGATACAGTTGTGGATACTATAGTTTGTATGGAAGGTACCGAGGTAATAGGAGCTTTCCTTTCGGAAGAGCTTACCAATTCAGGTTTCCTTTCAACTAATGCTCATAAGACTATTTACGTTGTAAGCCCTGAATTTAACAACAATTCACAGCTTATTTTCAGAGAAAATCTTATTCCGGAGATTGCCGGCAAGCATGTTATGATACTTATGGCAATGGTGACTACAGGTAAGACACTTGGACGCGCGCTTGAGTGTGTAAAGTATTATAATGGTATTCTTACTGGCGTTTCAGCTATTTTTGGTGAAAATGATGTGATCGACGGAGTACCTGTGCATGCTGTATTTTCAAAGCGCGACCTTCCTGATTATGAGGCTTACGACTACAGGGAGTGTCCTATGTGCAAAGCAGGACAGAAGCTTGATGCACTTGTAAATGCTTATGGATTTGAACCATTAAACTGATTGTTGTAATACTGGTAAAATGCGCATGATTGTGGTAAAATAGCCCGGTAGGAGAAAATTGAAAGGGCAGAAACTGCAAGATGGTTTTTTCAAGTATTTTATTTTTGACAAGATTCCTGCCTTTAGTACTGCTAATATATTTTGCAGTACCAAAGAAAGCCAGGAATCTTGTTTTGTTTGTGGCAAGTCTTATATTTTATGCATGGGGAGAGCCTAAATACCTTTTCCTTATGCTGTTTACGATAATGACAGACTATGTCTTTGCTCTTTTTATTTCAAAGAGTCAGAAAAAAGAGAACGAAGGAAAGACTAGAGCTTTCCTTGTGGCGGCAGTTGTCATAAATCTCGCTTTGCTGGGATTTTTTAAATATGCCGATTTTACGATAAATACAGTGAATTCTATAACAAAAGCAGGGCTTGATCCGCTCAAAATAGCACTCCCTATAGGTATTTCATTCTATACTTTTCAGAGTCTTTCGTATGTTATAGATGTATACAGAGGTGATGTTGCGGCGGAGATAAATCCGCTTGTTTTTGGAACCTATGTAACCCTCTTTCCACAGCTTATTGCGGGACCTATTGTCCGCTACAGGACAGTGGCAGAGGAAATGCGGTCAAGAAAAGAGAATATTGATGATTTTTCAAGTGGCATAGACCGCTTTATAATGGGCCTTGGAAAAAAGGTGCTGCTCGCAAACAACGCAGGTCTTCTTTGGGATACGGTAAAAGCCCTGCCTGCAGGCGAGACTACTGTGGCAACGGCATGGATAGGAATCATTGCCTATAGTTTTCAGATATACTTTGATTTTTCAGGATATTCTGATATGGCTATAGGAATGGGAAGAATGTTCGGGTTTCATTTTGACGAAAACTTCAATTATCCTTACATTGCCGATTCTATCACAGATTTCTGGCGCAGATGGCATATTTCACTTTCGACGTGGTTTAAGGAATATGTCTACATTCCGCTTGGAGGCAATCGTAAAGGCTTTCCAAAGCAGATAAGGAATATTTTTATCGTTTGGCTGCTTACGGGTTTTTGGCATGGAGCAGCCTGGAACTTTGTTGCATGGGGGCTTTTTTACGGAGTTATCCTTATAATTGAAAAGCTCTTTACGTTGAAATGGCTTGGTAAAATGCCAGCGGTGCTGCGTCACATTTACACGCTTATAATTGTGATGGTAGGCTGGGTGCTTTTTGCGTTTGACGACTTTTCTATGGCTTTTAAGTATCTGGGACATATGTTCGGCGTGGCTGTTAATGGCTTTGCAGACGAAACAACCATGTACCTGTTCGATGAGAATATACTTTTACTCCTTATTCTTCTTATTGCCAGTACACCGCTCCCTGCGCTTGCGGCGAAAAAGATTTTTGTAAGGATTGGCAGTAAGCAGGAGGGAGCTGCAGATAAAAATGAAGGAGTGTCCGGGATTGTGAGGCTTACTGCTACAGTGTGCTTTTTAGGGACGGTGTTTGTACTGTCTTTTTCATACCTTGTAGCATCCACATATAATCCTTTCTTATATTTTAGGTTCTGATCATGAAAACATCTACTATAAATAAGATAAAAATAATGATTTTTGGTGTAGGGCTTGCAGGAATCTTTTTGATATGTATATTGCATAAGCCTACAGACTTTTCTGAGCGAGAAAACAGGTATCTGTCACAGATGCCGAAGCTCTCTTTTGCAAAGATTTCAGACGGGTCATTCATGAAAGAATACGAGAGTGCGATAACGGATCAGATTCCCTGCAGAGATGCCTTTACTGCAGTCAAGACTTTCGTTGAAAAAAACCGCGGCATGCAGGATGAAAATGGAGTTTATTTCGGCAATGATGGCTATCTTCTCGGAAAATACGATGAGTCGGTTTTTACCAGCGAACTTGCAAAGAAAAATATCGCTTTTCTGACTGAATTTGCAAAAAATACCAAAAAGGAATTTGCTCCTCGCCATTTTCAGATGATCATGGTGCCGTCTTCGGCAGAAATCCTGCCGGATAAACTGCCGGAACATGTCCACGTTTTTAACCAGACACAGTGGATAAATGATATAAAAAAGGGTATCGGAAGTGAATACTTTATAAATGCTGCGGAGGTGCTTGCACCGCATGACGACCAGTATATTTATTACAGAACTGATCACCATTATACAACTTTGGGCGCATGGTATGTGTATAAAAGCTGGCGTGAGAAGACAGGAATGTCTGTCCTTCCTTTAAATTCCTATGAGAAAAAAAAGGTGGCAGGCTTTTTTGGAACATACGACTCAAAGGTTAATACAGCTCTTTCGGGCGGCGTTATAAGTGATTATATTTCACTTTATTCACTTCCGGAGAGTGATTCGTCAACAATGACATGGGACGGTAAAGACGACAAAGTATATGAAGGAATCTTTGATCGTAAAAAATTAAAAACAAAAGATAAATACTCCGTATTTTTTGGCGGTAACCATGGCATTACGGATATTTCAACAGGAGTACCGGATAAGGGAACTCTGCTTGTTATAAAGGACAGTTTTGCTCACAGTCTTGTGCCTTTTGCCATGCAGGATTATAGCAGGATAGTAATGGTTGATCTGAGATATTTCAACCAAAGTCTTAAAAAATATATACATTCTAACAACATTTCTGATATACTATTATTGTACAGTACTGCGGATTTTGCAGAAGATGGGAATATGGCAAAACTAAAAAGCTGATCAGAGGAAGGTTGAAATGAAGAGAGCACTTAAATTGGCACTTATTATTTCTGTGTTTAGTCTCCTTCTCATTGCAGGAGCGGGTTTTTTGACGCAGAAAACAAAAAGCGATAAAAAGGCAGCAGAGACCTTGGTGCCTGATCTTGTGGAATATACAAATCCATCTATTGTCAGCGATAATTATATGATAAAAAGGGTCAAAAAGTCTTTGAATACAAAGACTGTGCAACCTTATTCGTCAAAATACCAGAAAGCAGTGGATAAAATTCTTACCAATTGGGAAAACAATGGAAATTATACATATAAGGAACCACTTCTTATCATGAATCCTTATGGCACGAACAGAACGGGACTTTATATTTATTTCAGACATGATTATAAGGTGACAGTGAAGTATAACATTTCACTTACGCCGAGGGATGATATAGCAGTAGTTTCGGGTGCGTCCATAGATTCACTTTTGCCTGCTACGGAGGCGGCTGTTGATATAAGTCCGATGACAACTAAAGTAAGGGATTTTGGTGGAGAGCTTTATACCAACGTTACCAATATGCCTCTTAATGTTATCGAAGGGCAGATTGTTGGGCTGATCCCGGGAAGGAAGAACTATGTTGCTATAAGGCTTTACGATGAAAATGGAAAGCAGATAGCAAAGGCAGGATTCAGGATAACCTTGCCGAAGAGTAAAACTGTTAACAAAAGACTTCTTGATTCAGTATATGACAGACCGGTGACCCAGCTTTCGGAGGGTGTCTTTTTTGTACTTGGCGACAATGGAAAGTCAAATGACATCCTTGTATATGATAATTCCGGTGTTATCAGAGCAGACATCCCGGTGCTTGGCAAGGTTTCTTCTCAGAATGTAAATGTCAAGACTTTTGATAATAAGTTATTTTATGCTATAAGTGACAGGTACTATGTGGCTGTAAATAATCTGGGAAGGGTTACAGATATTTATGATATGGGGAAAAATCTTATTACGTCAGGAGATTTTGACCTTAAAGCAACGTCTCAGGCAGTCGTAGGAATCGGAAGCTACAATGGCGGCAAGACTAAAAATGATCTTCTTGTCGGTGTAAATATTTACAACAGAGAAACAAAACTGCTGTGTGACATGAGAGATCTTCTTTCCGATTATTACAAGGAACATGGGAAGAAAGGTACTGCAAAGAAGCCCGCAGACTGGCTTGGACTTAATTCAGTCAGTTTTATAAATGATACGGATGTCCTTGTGAGTTCGTCAAAAACCTCATCTATCATAAGGATAAATAATGTGCTGAAGCATCCTAAGATAGAGTATATCATTGACCCAAATGAGTCCTTTATGGGCACAAATGAGGGTGATTATGCGCTTAGTGATGTGAATAACAATGTGACTATGTCCGGACAGAACAATGTTTGCTTTAACGGCTTTATGGAAGGCTCTACAACAAAGTATTACATTACTATGTTTAATAATAACTACGCAAAGGGCGGCAATGAGAACTCGTATTATTCAAAGATATTTGTGGATGAAGGTGTGAGAACATACGCTCCGGCTGTGAGCATTCCGTTGACATATTCTGCAGTAAATGGTAGCGCAGAGGAAAATGCTGAAAAAGGAATGGTTGCGGCATCTGCAAATGAACTTGAATTTGTCGAGTATAATTCACAGGGAAACAGACTTGCAAAGTTCAGGCTTCCTGATGCGAGCCATAATTACAGGGTAGTTAAGAGAGATATGAAGGGAGTATGGTTTGCCAGAAAACAGGAAAGCGAATGATATAGAGACCTATGTGACAAAGCTTGGGTTCAAGAAGGCAACGGAGGTACAGCAATCCTGCTTTGAAGATATTTTAGCAGGAAAGGATGTATTTGCTCAGGCACCTACAGGATCGGGTAAGACTATTGCTTATCTTGCCCCGCTATTTGAAAAATATAAAAATGTAAAAAGAACAAATACAGTTCTTATACTTACACCGACACATGAACTTGCACTTCAGGTTGCAAGGACAGCCAATCAATTGTCGGCTGCAATGAAGATAAATTTAAGAAGTGCAGTGATCGTTGGTGATGCCGGAATTGGCAGGCAGATAGAAAGACTTAAGGAAAAGCCTGAGATAATAATAGGTACTGCAACAAGAATACATGAGCTTATAAAGAAAAGAAAGATTGCAGGACATCTTATAAAGACAGTGGTTCTTGATGAAGGCGACAAACTTTATGAAGACAGTAATGTCTATATGACGGATGAAGTCGTAAAGTGTTTTATGAGAGACAGACAGTTTCTTATGTTTTCTGCAACACTTACAGATGAATCTGTTGAACATGCGAAGAAATGGACAGAAAATGCGCTTATAAAGAAGAGTGCAGGTGGAAGAGAGATTCCTGCCAATATAAAGCACTGGTATCTTGTCTGTGAAAAGAGAGATAAGCTTGCAGTTTTAAGAGGCGTTACAGGGGCTATAAGGACAAAGAAGGCGATGATCTTTATAAATGGTGCCAACGAAAGTCTTGAGGCTTTGAGCAAGCTTCACGCAAAGAGCTACAAGGTCGATCTTATAGGCGGCAGCAGAACAAAAGAGGAACGTCGTAAGGCTATGCATGATTATTCACATGGAAAGGTGAAGTACCTTATCGCCACAGATCTTGCAGCAAGAGGACTTCAGTTTGACAATGTTGACACTGTTTTTCATATCTCAATGCCGGAAGACTCACATGACTATCTTCATAGAGCTGGTCGGACCGGAAGAGCAGGAAAAGTTGGCAGAAACCTTTCTATCGTGACAAAAGGTGAGCTTTCACTGATCAGAAAATATGAAAAAGACCTGAATATCAAGTTTTCAGAGAAATACTATTACGACGGAAAACTGATGGATGTACCGAAAGGAAAATAAAAGGCACGCATGCGCGTGCCTTTTATTTAGTCAATATCGAACCCTTTAAGCATCTTTGATCTGCTTGGGTGTCTTAACTTTCTAAGAGCTTTTGCCTCTATCTGTCTTATACGTTCTCTTGTAACGCCAAATTCCTTGCCGACTTCTTCAAGAGTTCTTGTCCTTCCATCTTTAAGACCGAAACGAAGAACAAGTACACGCTTTTCTCTTTCTGAAAGAGTATCGAGAAGCTTGCCAATCTGATCCTGAAGCATTGTATATGCAGCAGCATCTTCGGGTCCCATTATAGTGTCATCTTTAATGAAGTCGCCTAAGTGACTGTCGTCTTCCTCGCCGATAGGCGTATCGAGAGAAATAGGGTCGGCAGATACCTTTAAGATGTCGCGAACCTTTTCAACAGGGAGATCCATCTCCTTTGCGATTTCCTCTTCGGTAGGTTCTCTTCCGAGTTCCTGAAGAAGACTTCTTGCTACGCGGTAGGTCTTGTTGATTATCTCGGACATGTGAACAGGTATACGGATAGTTCTTGACTGGTCGGCAATAGATCTTGTGATAGCCTGACGGATCCACCATGTTGCGTATGTGGAGAACTTGTAACCTTTTGTATAGTCAAATTTATCGACTGCCTTTATCAGACCGAGATTTCCTTCCTGTATAAGATCGAGGAAAGAAAGTCCTCTGCCCACATATTTCTTCGCTATACTGACAACCAGACGAAGATTTGACTCAGTGAGTCTGTCTTTTGCAACCTGATCGCCGTTTGCGATCTTCTGGGCGAGTTCTTTTTCCTCATCCATGGAAAGAAGAGGATAGTTGCCGATTTCCTTAAGATAAAGTTTGACCGGGTCATCACTCATTACGGAGACAGCAAGGTCTTCGCTGAAATCAGTATCACCGTCATCATCAAGCTCAGGAAGGATATCATCCATATCATCATCCATGTCATTGATATTCATGACTGTGATGCCGTTTGCTTCCAGATAACTGTAAATCTTCTCAATTTGAGTTACGCTGAGATTCTGATCCTTAAAATAATCATTTACACGGTCGGTTTCGATAACATCCTTGCTTTTGTGAGCAAGTTCTATGAGACCATTTAATTTCTTTGTAAAATCACTTGCAGTTTTTTCGTCTACATTTGCTCCGGTCTTTGTCTTGGACTTTGCGGTGCTTTTTGCAGGGCTTTTTTTAACAGTTGTTTTCTTGGTTTCTGTTGCCATTCTTACACATCCCTTCGTAATCGTGACAGGTTGAAATGAGTAATTGCGCGCGAAATACAAGAATTTGTATACCGAAAATACAACATTTATCGGGCGCGCAGACTAAACTTTAGTTTATCACAAAAGGCTGGCTTTTGTAAAGTGAAATTTTACAAACGGACATGATAATGATCAGTGAACTTTGCTTTAAAAGAAATATGGTCGCAAATGCAACATTGATATTCTTGATAAGATTGCCGGATTGTGGTACTATCAACCTGATTGTCTTATGTAGGACTTAAAAGCTGGTCAATGCGAGAGCGTTTATTCATGACCGGATAGTCTTTATTGATGGAGGTTTTTATGGCAGAAGATAAAAATTCTTTTCTTGCTGATCTTAATCAGTACAGCTCTGTGAAGCATGTTATAGGAGTTGTTTCGGGCAAGGGAGGTGTTGGTAAATCATTTGTTACATCAAGACTTGCTGCACTTTTTTCAAAGAAAGGATATCGCACTGCAGTTCTCGATGCTGATATAACCGGACCTTCTATTCCAAAGTGTTTTGGAATAGAAACAAGGGCTACTGCCGATGAACAGGGAATAGAACCTGCGATAACAAAGGGCGGTATTCAGGTGATGAGTGTCAATCTTCTCCTTGATGATGCTGAATCACCTGTTGTCTGGAGAGGACCTGTCATTTCTGGTACTGTAAAGCAGTTCTGGACAGATGTACATTGGGATGATGTAGACTATATGTTTGTGGATATGCCGCCTGGAACCGGTGATGTACCGCTCACAGTATTCCAGTCACTTCCTGTAGATGGAATCATCATAGTTACAAGCCCTCAGGATCTAGTTTCAATGATAGTTGCAAAGGCTGTAAATATGGCATCTGCTATGGGAGTTCCTGTTTTTGGTATAGTAGAAAACTACAGTTTTATAGAATGTCCTGACTGCGGTAAGAAGATATTCCCGTTCGGCGAGGGGAGAACCGATAAAGTGGCTGCCAAGTTTGGCATCCCTGTACTTGCAAGCCTTCCTATCGACCCTGTCATAGCAAATGCTATGGACCAGGGAAGTGTAGAAGACCTTGAAGAAAATTATCTTTCAAATGCAACAGGTGTTATAGAGGCAGTTATCGCAACTAAGCCTGAAAAAGAAGATTTAAACGATCCTGAAAGAAAGTTTAAGATTGCTGTTCCGGTCAATGCAAAGGGAAATGTAGATCAGCATTTTGACAAGACAGAAGAATTTGTTATCTACGAGACAAGTGGCAGACAGGTAGTAAAAAGAGATGCTATGAATGCTGTGGAAGTTGACAGAAAAGAGATAGTGGCAAAACTTAAGGAAATCGGAGTTGAAATAGTTATCAGCGGAGGTATTTCAACCGAAAACCGCGAGACGATAGAGGGAGCAGGACTCAAGCTGGTTCCGGGAGTTCTTGGCAGTGCAGAGGATGCAGTTGTTAAATTCCTCAATAATGACCTTTCTTTCAGTGATGATAAATTTGATGAGATCACAGGAAAATGATAGCGTTAAGAAAAGCCAGACTGAGAGATGCATTTAAACTTGACAAAGTAAAACTGGCTGCATTTAAGGAAAAAAGAAAGCTATATAAAGACAGCCCGATAGATCCCGACAGTGAACCATTTATTGAATTCATAAGGTCTTTGTTTGACAGTAAATCTGATTACAGAGCAATCTTATATAAAGAAAAAACAGAAGAAGACTACAGGATCATCGGCGGAATAAGGCTTATAAAGACCGGTGAAAGTTCGTACTGTATTGCACCTTTTTATATAGAACCGTGCTTTCAGGGGAGGGGGATCGGCGGTAAAGTTCTTGAGAGAGTGCTTTCTGATTACCCTAAGAAAACTGTTTTTACACTTACTGCAACCCTTGAAGATGAGGGTGTGGTCAGATTTTATGAAAGACATTCGTTTGTTTTTAACGGCGACAAGGCTGAAATTACAGAAGGCGCGACCTTGGGTGTGTTTGTTAGAAAATGAACGGCAGACGGTATAAGATAGTTCTGAAAAAACACTACAGAATGTATTGCTGTGCAATAAGACATCATATTATTGTTAAAGTCTTGTCATTTTAATCTGCCTGTGTTAAAATACTCGAAGAGTAAACATTAAAAGAGCACCATATAAGGTGCAGATTGGAGAAAATTATGTATCTGGTTTCAGCAAGAGACATGCTCCGCAAAGCAAAGGCAGGCCACTACGCAGTAGGCCATTTCAACATTAATAACCTTGAATGGACAAAGGCTATCCTTGAGACAGCTGAGGAACAGCAGAGTCCTGTTATCCTTGGTGTTTCAGAAGGCGCTGGCAAGTATATGGGCGGCTTTGATGTTGTTGTAGGTATGGTTAATGGACTTCTTAAGGATCTTGATATATCAGTTCCTGTAGCCCTTCACCTTGATCATGGTACCTATGATGGCTGCTATAAGTGCCTCAGAGCAGGTTTTTCATCAATCATGTTCGATGGCTCTTCACTTCCTATAGATGAGAATGTAGCAAAGACTACTGAGCTTATTAAAGAAGCTCACAGACATGGTATTTCTATCGAAGCTGAAGTTGGTGCTATCGGCGGCGAAGAAGACGGTGTTATCGGAGCTGGCGAGTGTGCTGATCCTGCAGAATGCAAGAAGATCGCTGATCTTGGCGTAGATTTCCTTGCAGCTGGTATCGGTAATATTCATGGTGTATATCCTGAAAACTGGCAGGGTCTTTCTTTCGAGACACTCGAAAAGGTTAAGGTTGCTGTAGGCGAGATGCCACTTGTACTTCACGGTGGTTCAGGTATCCCTGCTGATCAGGTTAAGAAGGCTATCACTCTTGGCGTTTCAAAGGTTAACGTTAATACAGAGTGCCAGATAGTATTTACAGAAGCTACACGTAAGTACTTTGAAGAGAACAAGGATAAGGCTCCAAAGGGCTTTGATCCACGTAAGGTTCTTAAGCCAGGTTATGGCGCTATCAAAGAAATGGTTAAAGAAAAGATGGAACTTTTCGGATCAGTTGGCAAGGCTTGAAAAGTCGCATACTGATAAAGACTATTCAAAGGAGTACTGCATCGGGCAGTGCTCCTTTTTAAGTTTACATTAAATGTGGATTGTGGTAAGATATATGAGATTGTCGTGGCTTTAGCTTTGTGTTATCAGGTCGATGGCAGACGTTCTTGACCCCGACATCACATCATTGTATTAAACAGAAAAGAAGTTAGTGTTAGGAGAATATATGTGGATAGCTGACGGATGGGAAGATTATGAAGTAATTGACTGTTCAGGCGGAGAAAAGCTTGAAAGATGGGGAGATTATACCCTTATCAGACCGGATCCGCAGGTAATATGGGATACATCGAAAAAGAACCCCTATTGGAAAAAGCCATCTGCTCACTATCACAGGTCAAATAAAGGCGGCGGCGAATGGGAATTCTTTAACCTTCCGGAGGAGTGGACTATCCACTATAAGGAACTCTCATTTAATCTTAAGCCATTCAGCTTTAAGCATACAGGACTTTTTCCGGAACAGGCGACAAATTGGGACTGGTTTGGCAACCTTATAAGAAATGTAGGAAGACCGGTAAATGTTCTTAATCTTTTTGCCTACACCGGAGGAGCAACTGCTGCAGCAGCGGCTGCAGGAGCAAGTGTGGTACATGTTGATGCTGCTAAAGGCATGGTCGCATGGGCAAAGGAAAATGCAAGTATATCAGGTCTTCAGAATGCTCCTATAAAGTTTTATGTGGATGATTGCGTTAAGCTTGTTGAACGTGAAATTCGCCGCGGTCATAAGTATGAAGGAATAATAATGGATCCTCCTTCATACGGAAGAGGCCCTAAAGGTGAGATATGGAAGATAGAAGAGAGTATCTATCCATTTATAAAAGAATGCGTAAAGCTTTTGTCCGACAAGCCGCTGTTTTTCCTTGTAAACAGCTATACAACAGGGCTTCAGCCTGCCGTTCTTACATATATGTTATCGACAGCAATGCCAAAGGAATACAATCCTTCTGTTAAGGCTGAAGAAATAGGTCTGCCTGTTAAAAATGGACTTGTTCTTCCATGCGGCGCATCTGGAAGGGTTACCTTTGGAAGTTAGTATGATACAAGGGTCAAAAGTTCAAATCATGCACTTGCGCAATGATCTGAAAATTTATGACCCGCCCAAAACACGAATAATAAGGTCTATCCAGCTATTTGTATTCGTTTCGCGAAGGCTGGCAGAGTGGAGTATCCTGCTACGCAGTACACTCCAGTAAAACGTAGTGATTTTTATAAAAAATCACTAGAGTTATGAGTGTTTTAGCAACATATATTTAGGCATTGCAAAGCAATGTCTCGTAGCCCCTGTACAACGCTGAAAGCGTTAATAAATGCACGTGGTATCAAATATCACATGAAATGTGCATGTTGTGTATCGTTAAGTCGGGGGTAAATACTTTTGATCCTGACAACATTAGTGCTTATCTGAAACTGCGAGGAATGAGGAGAGAAGATGTCTGACGAAAAAAAAGAAATTGAGCCACAAGAGTCCGACAAAAAGACGAAGATATTAAAAGAGATAAGGGACTATGCGATACTGCTTGTCCTTGCCTTTGTGCTCGCCTTTGTGTTTAATAGATTTGTGATAGCAAACGCTGAAGTACCGACAGGCTCAATGGAACCTATAGTCATGCCGGGAGACAGACTGCTTGTCAACAGGCTGGAATATGTTTTTTATGAGCCGCAACGCGGAGATATTGTAATGTTTAAGTTTCCTGATGATGAAGAAGTGGATTATCTTAAGAGGATAATCGGTTTACCGGGGGAAACTGTCACGATAAAAAAAGGGCTTGTCTATATAAACGACAGTAAAGTTCCGTTGTCCGAACCGTATCTGAATGATCCTCCGGAGGGAGATTATGGTCCGTTTGTTGTTCCTGAGGGATGCTATTTTATGCTTGGAGACAACAGAAATATTTCGAAGGATGCACGTTTTTGGGATAATAAATTCGTGAAGAAAGAAAAGATAGTCGGAAAGGCATTTTTTAGGTATTATCCGACGCTTGGAAAATTAAAGAAAGCTGTGTATTAGATAAGAAGAGCTCCCGATGGTATTTTTGCATGATACCATCGGGGGCTTTTTGACTCTTGTGCAAATTAGACAAAAATCGACGAAAAAAATCATTACATTTTACGCAAAAAAATAATAAAAAAGCTTGCAAATACTTGAAAATAAGTGTATAATAACTCTTGTTGTGACATGATAGCTGAGAAGCGAAGGTTGCCTGAATCCCCTATTCTGTAAGGTTTCCAGGGTTTTTCGTGGAGCGAATGTCAAGAGGACTTCACAGTCCGATAAACCTGACGACAAGTCACTGTACAGAGAACTTAGTCCCTACATGGGAAGGCGGGCTTTATGAAGGACTTATTATGTCTTGATTAATAGGAAACGCCCGGGTATGTGTACAGTCACCGCTTGTCGTGCTGAAATATGTGAGGAATCACAAAGTGCGAATAAGGAGGCGACTTTTTTTATGGCAAGTCAAATAATGAGAATCACACTTAAGGCATATGATCATGAGCTTATCGATCAGAGTGCAGCTAAGATCGTCGACACAGTAAAGAAGGCAGGAGCAAAGGTGAGCGGTCCTATTCCACTTCCTACAAAGAAGGAAGTTGTTACAATTCTTCGTGCAGTTCACAAGTATAAGGACTCCAGAGAGCAGTTCGAACAGAGAACTCACAAGAGACTCATCGATGTTATCACACCAAGTCAGAAGACAGTTGACGCTCTTTCAAGACTCGATATGCCAGCTGGCGTAGAGATCTCAATCAACATGAAGAACAAATAATAAAGTTCTTCAATCTTAATTTTGTTAATCCTTAGGGTTAGATAGATATTTGTCTGAAATATGACAAAGATCCTGACCATCTAGGATGACCGGGCAATGGGAACATGGTTCGCTATCCTGGTCCGCTGTAGATAAACAGGAGGTATTTGTATGAAGAAAGCAATGCTTGCAACAAAAATCGGTATGACACAGATTTTTGCTGAGGATGGCGCTCTTATCCCTGTTACTGTACTTCAGGCTGGTCCACTTACTGTGACACAGGTTAAGACAGTAGACAACGACGGATATAGTGCTGTTCAGGTTGGTTTTGGCGATGTTCGTGAGAGCCTCGTTAATAAGCCGGTAAAGGGACATTTTGCAAAGGCAGGAGTTCCTGTAAAGAAGTATTTAAGAGAATTCAGACTCGAAGATGCAGAGAACTGCAAAGTAGGCGACGAGATCAAGGCTGATGTATTTGCAGCTGGAGATAAGGTTGACGCTACAGCTACATCAAAGGGTAAGGGATTCCAGGGTGCCATTCACAGATATGGTCTTCAGAGAGGACCTATGGGACATGGTTCCAAGTACCATAGACATGCCGGTTCAAACGGTGCTTGTTCTGATCCAAGTAAGGTATTCAAGGGCAAGAAGATGGCTGGTCACATGGGACATGTTAAGATTACCGTTCAGAACCTTGAAGTTGTCAGAGTAGATGCTGAAAAGAACCTCATCCTTGTCAAGGGTGCAGTTCCTGGAGCTAAGAGAGCTCTCGTTATGCTTAAAGATACAACAAGGACTGATATTTGAAGCCTGACGGGAAGGAGGATTAAGTAATGGCAAACGTATCTGTATTAAATATGGAAGGCAAAGAAGTTGGCAAGATCGAACTTAATGATGCCATCTTCGGAGTAGAAGTTAAAAATCATCTGATGCACAGAGCAGTAGTTTTACAGCTCGCTAATAACCGTCAGGGTACTCAGAACGCCAAGACACGCAGTGAAGTACGTGGAGGCGGAAGAAAGCCATGGAGACAGAAGGGAACCGGTCATGCAAGACAGGGTTCGATCCGTGCTCCTCAGTGGACAGGCGGCGGTGTTGTTTTTGCACCAAAGCCAAGAGATTACTCTTTCAAGATGAATAGAAAAGAGAGACAGGCAGCTATCTGTTCTGCTCTTACTTCAAAGCTCAATGAAAACAAGCTTATCGTTGTTGACGAGATCAAGTTCGATGAGCCAAAGACAAAGTCAATGGTAAAGGTTCTTGAGAACCTTAAGGCTGATAAGGCACTTGTTGTAGTTGGTGAAAAGAATGACAACGTATTCCTTTCAACAAAGAATATAGCAAAGTCTGACGCAACCATGACTAACGAGATCAACGTATACGACATCCTTGGACATGATTCACTCGTTCTTACAAAGGATGCTGTACAGAAGATCGAGGAGGTTTACGCATAATGGCAGATATCAAGTATTATGACGTTATATTAAAGCCTGTTCTTACTGAAAAGTCAATGAACAGCATGGCTGAGAAGAAGTACACATTCTTAGTTCATCCTGAAGCAAATAAGAGCCAGATCAAGGAAGCTGTTGAAAAGATGTTCGATGGCGTTAAAGTTGAAAAGGTCAACACTCTTAATGCAGATGGCAAAACAAGAAGAAGAGGCGCAGTTGAAGGCAAGACAGCCAAGACAAAGAAGGCTGTTGTTAAGCTTACAGCTGAGAGTGCTGATATAGAAGTGTTCCAGGGACTTTGATCCACAGGAGCAGTAACTTATGATATGGATCCGCATCCGATAACAGCGGGTCTTGAAAGGAGTTTAAAATGGGAATTAAGAAGTTCGGCCCATATACACCTTCCAGACGTAATATGACAGGTCTTGACTATTCAGAGATTACAAAGACTACTCCTGAGAAGTCATTAGTCGTATCACTTAAGAAGAATTCAGGTCGTAACAACCAGGGTAAGATCACCGTTCGTCATAGAGGTGGTGGCTCCCGCAGAAAGTACAGGATCATCGACTTCAAGAGAAGAAAAGACGGTGTTGCTGCTACTGTTACAGCTATTGAGTACGATCCAAACCGTACAGCTAATATTGCACTTATCACTTACGTTGATGGTGTTAAATCATATATCCTTGCACCAGTTGGACTTAAGGTTGGAATGACAGTTATGAACGGTCCTGATGCTGAAATCAGAGTTGGTAACTGCTTACCACTTTCTATGATTCCTGTTGGTTCAAGCATCCACAACATTGAGTTATATCCAGGTAAGGGCGGACAGCTTGTTCGTGCTGCTGGAAATGCTGCTCAGCTCATGGCTAAGGAAGGCAGATATGCAACACTTAGAATGCCTTCAGGCGAAATGAGAATGGTTCCTATCGAGTGCCGTGCTACAATCGGTCAGGTTGGCAACATCGATCACGATCTTGTTAACATCGGTAAAGCTGGTCGTACTCGTAATAAGGGCTTCAGACCTACAGTTCGTGGTTCTGTCATGAACCCTAACGACCATCCACATGGTGGTGGTGAAGGTAGAGCACCTATCGGTCGTCCAGGCCCTGTAACTCCTTGGGGCAAGCCTGCTCTTGGTCTTAAGACACGTAAGTCTGGCAAGAGGTCAGACAAGCTTATCGTAAGAAGAAGAAACGGTAGAGCAATCAAGTAATTAAATAAGGAGGAAGAGTCATGGCAAGATCACTTAAAAAGGGACCTTTTGCAGACGCACATTTATTAAAGAAGATAGATGCACTTAATGCTTCTGGCGAGAAGAGTGTTGTTAAGACATGGTCACGTCGTTCAACAATCTTCCCTTCATTCGTAGGACACACAATAGCTGTTCATGACGGAAGAAAGCATGTCCCTGTATATGTTACAGAAGATATGGTTGGCCATAAGCTCGGTGAGTTCGTTGCAACAAGAACCTATAAAGGACATTCAGGCAACGAAAAGAGAGCCTAAGTCTGATATTATCGTGATAAAAAGAGCCTGTGTCTAATGGGGCACAGGATTCATCCTGCCGGTAAAACGGCAGGATATATACCTGAATACTGAAAGGAGGTACATCCATGGCAAAAGGACATAGATCCCAGATCAAGAGAGAAAGAAATGAGAAGAACAGAGAAATGAGACCATTTGCAAAGCTTTCTTATGCAAGAGTTTCAACTCAGAAGGCTTGTTTCGTTCTTGATGCGATCAGAGGCAAGGATGTAAACACAGCACTCGCAATTTTAGCATACAATCCAAGATATGCTTCATCAGTTATAGAGAAATTAGTTAAATCTGCAGTTGCCAATGCAGAAGTTAAAGGTCTTGACACTTCAAACCTCTTTATTGAAGAGTGTTTTGCAGGTGATGGTCCTATCATGAAGAGAATACAGCCAAGAGCTCGTGGTACAGCTTATCGTATTTTTAAGAGAATGAGCAACATCACAGTTATTCTCAACGAGAAGAATTGAAAGGAGTTAAGACCAAATGGGACAGAAAGTTAATCCTCATGGCTTAAGAGTTGGCGTTATTAACAGCTGGGATTCAAATTGGTATGCTGGCAAGGATTTCGCTGATAATCTTGTAGAAGATCATAAGATCAGAGAGTTCCTTAAGAAGAAGCTTTATGAATCTGGTGTTTCTAAGATAGAAATTGAGCGTTCAGCTGACAGAGTTGTTGTTACCGTTAACACCAGCAAGCCTGGCATGGTAATCGGTAAGGGCGGCGCTGAAATTGATAAGGTTAAGGCAGAAGCTCAGAAGCTTACATCAAAGAAGCTTGATCTTAAAGTTACAGAAATAAAGAGACCTGAAACAAATGCTCAGCTTACAGCAGAAAATATTGCAAAGCAGCTTGAAGATCGTGTATCTTTCAGACGTGCTATGAAATCTTCAATGCAGAAGACAATGAGAGCCGGAGTTAAGGGTATCAAGACTCAGGTTTCAGGACGTCTTGGCGGTGCTGATATGGCTCGTAGCGAATCATACAGCGAAGGAACAATTCCGCTTCAGACACTTCGTGCAAATATCGAATATGGTTTTGCAGAAGCAAATACAACCTATGGTAAGGTCGGCGTTAAGTGCTGGATCTATCTTGGTGAAGTTCTTCCTGTAAAGAACAACAAAAAAAAGGAAGGGAGCGCAAAATAAATGTTAATGCCTAACAGAGTAAAGCATCGTAAGCAGTTCCGCGGTACTTTAAAGGGAATGGCTCATCGAGGCAATACTATAACAAACGGAGAATATGGTATCGTAGCTCTTGAACCTGCTTGGGTTAAGTCAAATCAGATCGAAGCAGCCCGTGTTGCTATGACTCGTTATATAAAGCGTGGTGGTAAGGTTTGGATTAAGATTTTCCCTGATAAGCCTGTTACCGCTCAGCCAGCTGAAACTCGAATGGGTTCAGGAAAGGGCTCCCTTGAATACTGGGTAGCTGTTGTTAAACCTGGCCGTGTACTTTTTGAGATCGCAGGTGTAGCTGAAGAAGATGCAGCAGAAGCTCTTCGTCTTGCTATGCACAAGCTTCCTCTTAAGTGCAAGATCGTTTCAAAGGCCGACCTGGAGGGAGGTATTGGAAGTGAAGAGAACTGATTATGTTAATGACCTCAAGAGCAGGAAGAATGTTTCCGAACTCGCTGACGAGCTTACAGCAGCTAAGAAGGAACTCTTCAATTTAAGATTACAGAATGCGACTAACCAGCTCGACAATACAAGTCGTATTAGAGATGTCAGAAAGAATATTGCAAGAATCCAGACTGTCATGACTCAGCTTTCAGCTAAGAACGATTAATGGCAGAATGTAGAATCCATTGAAAGGAGACATACTCGTGGAAGAGAGAAATCTTAGAAAAGTGCGTACCGGCAAGGTAGTCAGTGATAAGATGGATAAGACTATCGTTGTTGCTGTTGTAGATAATGTAAAGCACCCACTGTATGGCAAGATCATTAAGAGAACTCATAAGCTTTATGCTGAAGATGCAAACAATGAATGCCATATCGGAGACAGGGTAAAGGTTATGGAGACCAGACCACTGTCAAAGACAAAGAGATGGAGACTTGTCCAGATCATCGAGAGGGCAAAGTAATCCGTCACACGGAATTATGAAAGGAGTGCTGAAAGATGGTACAGCAGGAGACCAGACTTGCAGTTGCTGATAATACTGGAGCAAAAGAGCTTCTTTGCATCCGTGTTATGGGTGGCTCAACAAGAAGATATGCCAATATTGGCGATATAATCGTTGCCAGCGTTAAAGATGCAACACCTGGCGGCGTTGTAAAAAAAGGAGATGTCGTTAAGGCTGTAGTAGTTCGTACAAAGCACGGCTGCCGCAGAAAAGACGGTTCATATATCAAATTTGACGAGAATGCAGCTGTCATCATAAAGGATGACAACACCCCAACAGGTACTCGTATTTTTGGACCAGTTGCAAGAGAGCTTCGTGAGAAGCAGTTCATGAAGATCGTTTCACTTGCACCTGAAGTATTATAAGGAGGTGCACTAATGGCTACAAGTAAGATCAAAAAGGGTGATACCGTTAAGGTCATTACCGGTAAGTACAAGGGCACCGAGGGAAAGGTTATCGCCGTAAAGAACGGAAAGGTTACCGTTGAAGGTGTCAACATGGTTACAAAGCATACAAAGGCATCACAGAGCAACCCTAACGGTGGTATAGTTCATGAGGAAGCTCCTATCGATATCTCCAATGTTATGTATGTTGTAAATGGCAAGGTTACACGTGTTGGTTTTGAAGGAACCGGCAGAGATAAGGTTCGTGTGGCTAAGAAGACCGGAGATAAAATTGACTGATAACGAGAGGAGGTTCTCACTGTGAACAGGTTAAAAGAAGCCTATGACAAGGAAATAGCTCCGGCTCTGCAGGAAAAGTTCGGTTATAAGAATGTAATGCAGATCCCAAAGCTTAGTAAGATCGTTATAAATATGGGTGTTGGTGAAGCAAAGGAGAACAACAAGGTTCTTGAGACAGCTGCTTCAGACCTCGCCACAATAACAGGCCAGAAGGCTGTATATACAAAGGCAAAGAAGTCAATCGCAAACTTCAAGCTTCGTGAGGGCATGCCTATCGGATGTAAGGTTACCCTTCGTGGTGATAAGATGTATGAGTTCGCTGATCGTCTTTTCAACCTTGCACTTCCACGTGTTCGTGACTTCCGTGGCGTTAATCCTAACGCATTTGATGGTCGCGGAGATTACGCACTGGGACTTAAGGAGCAGCTTATCTTCCCTGAAATCGAATATGATAAGGTAGATAAGGTAAGAGGTATGGATGTTATATTCGTAACAACCGCTGAGACAGATGAAGAGGCTCGTGAGCTTTTAGCACGTCTTGGTATGCCTTTTGCAAAGCACTGATTAAAACAAAGTTATATATAGATGCCCAGTGATACCGCTGTGCGGTAAAAAGGAGGAACACATGGCAAAGTTGTCAATGAAGCTTAAGCAGCAGCGTCCAGCCAAGTTCTCTACCAGAGCTTATACACGTTGCAGAATCTGCGGACGTCCTCATTCTGTATTAAAGAAGTACGGAATCTGCAGAGTATGCTTCCGTGAATTAGCATACAAAGGTGAGATCCCAGGCGTAAAGAAAGCCAGCTGGTAATTAAAGGAAGGAGGTTGCTGCAATGACAGATCCAATTGCTGATATGCTTACAAGAATCCGTAATGCAAATACGGCTAAACATGATGAGGTTGATGTACCTGCTTCCAAGATGAAGGAGAGCATTGCTTCCATCCTGTTAAAGGAAGGTTATATAAAGAACTACGAATTAGTTGATGTTAACGGTTTTAAGAACATTCACATCACATTAAAGTATGGCCAGAACAAGAATGAAAAGGTCATTACCGGTATCAAGAGAATCTCTAAGCCGGGATACAGAGTATATGCTGACTGCGAGAATCTTCCAAAGGTTCTTGGTGGTCTTGGCGTAGCTATTGTTTCAACAAACAAAGGTGTAATCACTGACAAGGAAGCAAGAAAGCTTAATGTCGGTGGCGAAGTTCTTGCATTTGTTTGGTAATCAATTATATGCCGGTTGACGGCTATCCACAAATATATATGGAGGTGCGGGCATGTCACGTATAGGAAAAATGCCTATCGCAGTACCTGCAGGTGTAACTGTAGATATTGCAGAAAATAATAAAGTGACTGTTAAGGGTCCTAAGGGAACACTCGAAAGAGTTCTTCCTTCAGAGATGACTATAAAGCTCGAAAACAACGAGATAGTAGTAACAAGACCTAATGATCTTAAGCAGATGAGATCACTTCACGGACTTACAAGAACTCTTATCAACAACATGGTTGTTGGCGTAACAGAAGGTTATAAGAAGGTTCTTCTTGTAAACGGTGTTGGTTACAGAGCTAATAAGAAGGGGAAGGAACTTACACTTCATCTTGGATATTCTCATCCTGTTGTAATGACAGATCCTGAGGGTGTTGAGACAGTAGTTGATGAAAAGGCTACTCCAAATACTATTACCGTTAGTGGTATAGATAAAGAAAAGGTTGGACAGTTTGCGGCTGAAATCAGATCTAAGAGAGCTCCAGAGCCATATAAGGGCAAGGGTATCAAGTATGATACTGAGATTATCAGACGTAAAGAAGGAAAGACCGGTAAGAAATAATTAAAGGAGTGAAGAAGAATGGTCAGTAAAGTATCAAGAAGCGCTGTTCGTGAAAAGAAGCATAGAAGAATGCGCGCTCATATAGCTGGTACAGCCGAGAGACCACGTCTCGCTGTATTCAGAAGTAATAACCATATGTATGCCCAGATAATCGACGACCAGGCAGGAAAGACACTTGTTTCTGCATCTACACTCGATAAGGATGTTAAGTCCGGTCTTGAGCATACTAACGATGTCGCTGCTGCTGAGGCAGTTGGAACTGCAGTAGCCAAAAAGGCTGTTGAAAAGGGCATCAAGGAAGTCGTATTCGACAGAGGCGGCTTCATTTATCAGGGCAAAATACAGGCACTTGCTGACGCTGCAAGAAATGCAGGCCTTGAATTCTAAAAGAAGGAGGATGAAGCCATGAATCGTTCAGTAGACAAAAATACTGAGAATAATGAATTTGATGACAAGGTCGTTACCATAAAGCGCGTCGTTAAGGTCGTTAAAGGTGGACGTAATATGAGATTTTCTGCCCTTGTTGTTGTAGGAGATAGAAAGGGACGCGTAGGTGCCGGTCTTGGAAAGGCTGCTGAAATTCCTGAAGCTATCCGTAAGGGTAAGGAAGATGCAATGAAGAATATGGTTACAGTTCCATTTGATGAGAACGGATCAATTCCTCATGATTTCATCGGTAAGTTTGGTAGCGCTGAAGTTCTTCTTAAGAGAGCTCCAGAAGGTACTGGTATCATCGCCGGCGGTCCTGCACGTAACGTACTTGACCTTGCTGGTTTCAAGAATATCAAGACCAAGTCACTTGGATCAAACAACAAGCAGAATGTAGTTCTTGCTACAATCAACGGCTTATCCCATTTAAAGACTCCTGAAGAAGTTGCTAAGCTTCGCGGTCTTTCAGTTGATGAACTTTGATCTTTTGAAAAGCGGAGTTGGAACTATCACTTAAGGAGGATTAAAAATGGCAAACTTAAAGGTTACTTTGGCTAAGTCAACCATCGGTTGCTTACCAAAGCATAGAAGAACTGTTGAAGCTCTTGGCCTTAAGAAGACCAACAGAAGCGTAGTGCTTCCTGATAATGCTGCAACACGTGGAATGATAAAGCAGGTTGAGTATCTGCTTAAGGTAGAAGAAATCTAATAGCGGGGAGGTGTAAAAGATGAATTTAACTGACTTACAGCCAGTTGCAGGCTCACATCAGAGCGATAACTTCCGTAGAGGCCGTGGACATGCTTCAGGCAACGGAAAGACTGCAGGTAAGGGTCATAAGGGTCAGAAGGCTCGTTCAGGAGCTCCAAGACCTGGATTTGAAGGCGGTCAGATGCCTCTTTTCAGAAGACTTCCTAAGAGAGGTTTTACAAATAGAAACAGTAAGGATATCGTTATCCTTAACGTTTCAGATCTTAACTGCTTCGAAGATGGCGCAGAAGTAACAATCGAATCACTTCTTGACGCTGGTCTTATTAATAGAGTTTGTGACGGTGTCAAGATTCTTGGCAACGGCGAGCTTACAAAGAAGCTTAATGTAAAGGTTAACGCATACAGCGCTTCAGCATCAGAAAAGATAAAGGCTCTTGGCGGGAATGCTGAGGTGATCTGATGTTTTCGACGATCCGAAATGCTCTGAAAGTTAAAGACATTAGAAACAGACTTCTGTTTACTCTTTTGTGTCTTGTGGCTGTCAGGATTGGTTCCCAGATACCAGTTCCCGGTATCGACAGGGACCAGGTTCATGCATTCCTTGCGCAGATTTCACAGATGGAGTTTCTTAATGCAATAACTGGTGGTTCACTGGAATCATTATCAATATTTGCACTTAGTATTACACCATACATTACATCATCGATCATCATACAGCTCCTTACTATTGCAATCCCTCGTCTTGAGGAAATGCAGAAGGAAGGAGAGGATGGTCGTAAGAAGTTAGCAGCATATACAAGATATGTTACTATTATCCTTGCTGTTGTTGAAAGTACGGTTATGGCTATCGGCTTTGGTCGTGCAGGATACATGAATGACTACAATTTCTTAAGTACGATTGTGGTTGTATTCTGTCTTACAGCAGGTGCTTCATTCCTTATGTGGCTTGGAGAAAAGATAACTGATTTTGGTGTAGGCAACGGTATTTCGATGATCCTTCTTTTTAATATCGTTTCCAGAATGCCTGGAGATATATTAAACCTTTTCAGGACTCATGTTAAGGGTGCGTCGAGTGTAATGAACGGCGTGATCGCTACAATCCTGATCGTAGGTATAATAGTTGGTCTTATTGTTTATATCGTTGTTCTTAATGATGCTACACGTAATATCCCTGTGCAGTATGCACAGAAGATTCAGGGACGCAGACTTGTCGGCGGCAGCGGATCAAGCATACCACTCAAGGTCAATACTGGCGGTGTAATGCCAATCATTTTTGCAAGCTCTATTCTTCAGACACCTATAGTTATCTGTAGTTTTATGGGAATACAGCCTGCAAGTGGCTCAGGTGCATCTATTGGCCAGAAAATACTGAAAGTTCTTAATCAGGGAGCTTGGTGCAATTTTAGCTCTTTAGGAGAGGCAAAGTATACTTTAGGTCTTGTTTTATATATTGCAATGCTTATATTCTTTGCTTACTTTTATACTTCAATTACATTCAACCCTATTGAGGTTGCTACTAATATGAAGAAGGCCGGAGGATTTATACCTGGTATAAGACCTGGCCGTCCAACCAGCGATTATCTTACTAAAGTTCTCAACAGTATCATCTTTATTGGAGCTGTCGGACTGATTATCGCTGCACTTATCCCGATCGTATGCGCTGGCGTATTCCATGCCAATGTATCTTTCGGTGGTACCAGTCTTATCATTGTTGTAGGAGTTGTCCTCGAAACAATGAAGCAGATTGAATCAAGGATGCTTGAGAGACATTACACTGGTTTCCTTAGCGATTAATCTGCCGACGTTTAATGTACTGCAGATTGTTAACGGGGCTGCAGCAGGTATGACATTTGTATTAGTGTTATAGTTGCTGCAGCTTTTCTTTTACAGGAAATTAACAGGAGAAGAATAATGAAGATAATAATGCTTGGGGCACCGGGAGCAGGTAAAGGAACACAGGCTATTAAAATAGCAGAAAAGTATGATATTCCACATATTTCAACAGGTGATATATTCAGATATAATATAAAAAATAATACTGAACTTGGAAAAGAAGCCAAGAAGTATATGGATGCAGGTAAACTTGTACCTGATGAACTTACATGCGACCTTCTTCTTGACAGAGTTAAGAAGGATGATTGCAAGAATGGATACATACTTGACGGATATCCAAGAACTATCCCTCAGGCGGAAGTGCTTGATGAGGCTCTTGCAAAGAACGGTGAAAAAATAGATCATGCTATCAATGTAAATGTGCCTGACGAGAATATCGTTGAAAGAATGTCTGGCCGCAGAACATGTACTGATTGCGGAGAAACATACCATATTAAATACAATGCACCTTCAAGGGAAGGAATTTGTGACAGATGTGGGGCTAAGCTTATACAGAGGGATGATGATAAGCCGGAGACTGTACAGAAAAGATTAACTGTGTACCATGATCAGACAGAACCACTTATTGATTATTATAAGAATAAGGGTATATATAAAGAGGTAGATGGTACAAAGAGTATGGATATTGTTTTTGATGACATTTGCAATATACTTGGCTGATAGGTGTGATCATTGGACATCAAAATAAAAAGTTCGTCTGAAATAGAGAAGATGACGGAAGCGGGCAGGATTCTTGCGGAGATTCTTGATGAGCTTTTTACTTATGTCAGACCTGGCATTTCAACATACGAACTCGATACAATCTGCGAGAAACTGATAAAGAAGAATGAATGTCTTCCTATATTAAAAGGATACGAGGGCTTTCCTTCTGCATCATGTATATCTGTTAATGACCAGGTCGGACATGGTATACCGCATCCGGAACATTTTCTTGATGAGGGCGATATTGTTAAAATAGATACCAGTATTTCTTATAATGGGTGGTGTGCGGATGCTGCCAGAACTATACCTGTTGGAAAAGCTGATCCTTTGCTGCTTGATCTTATTGAAAATGTAAAGGGTGCTTTTTATGCAGGCCTTGAAAAGGCGGTAGCAGGCAATCAACTTAATGAAATAGGCAGAGCTATAGAAGAATTTGCTGTCAGACACGACCTGTCCGTTGTAAGGGATATGATGGGACATGGAATTGGACAGAAACTTCATGAAGATCCACCAGTACCTCATTTTAAAGAGGATGAGGACGGTCCGTTACTACTTTCGGGAATGACGCTCGCAATTGAACCCATGTTAAATATGGGTGAAAGCGACGTTGTTTGGGGGGATGATGACTGGACTGTCTACACAGCTGATTATTCCTTTTCTGCACATTATGAGAATACAATATTGATAACCGATAACAAGCCAGTTATACTGACGCCTGTTTCTTACTGTTAGTAGGAAGGGCAATGTGAAAGGAGACAAATGTCAAAATCTGACGTACTTGAGATTGAAGGAACTGTAGTTGAAAAACTCCCTAATGCAATGTTTCAGGTAGAACTTGAAAATGGTCATAAGGTTCTTGCACACATAAGCGGTAAGTTAAGAATGAACTTTATCAGAATCCTTCCAGGTGATAAGGTTACTCTTGAAATGAGTCCTTATGATCTTACAAAGGGAAGAATTATCTGGAGAGATAAATAATTACAGGATAATTAAAGCCGACTGAGAGATTCAGTCGGCTTTAATAAGTTAATAAGCTTTTTACGAAAAATACTTGCACAAAACTGAAATTTGTGGTAATATGAAAAACGGACTTTATTGGAAAGGAGAAAATTCTCGATGAAAGTTAGGTCATCTGTAAAGCCTATGTGCGAAAAGTGCAAGGTTATTAAAAGGAAGGGTTCAATCAGAATAATCTGCGAAAACCCTAAGCACAAGCAGAGACAGGGCTGATTCTAATGAGAATTTTCATCGGTTGACCGATGAAGTAATCCGGAGAAGTCCATCTTTAAGACAGCCTCCGATTACAAAATTCGAATTAAGAGTCTTGCTTTCTGCGTTACAGCAGTTTCAAGGTGTTGTGAAGCCTGATCCTGTTGTGATACTGCTTCTTATTAGTGTGTTTGCAAAGCAGACATACGCTTCTGTTCGCCAGGAGTAGGAGGTGGTTTAAAGCGGCTGAGCTGTTTCTCGTCATCAAATCAGAGACAGCTGATTCACAATGTTAACTAATAAACTCGTAATTATGGAGGAAAAACGCTAATGGCTCGTATTAGTGGTGTTGATTTACCAAGAGAGAAGCGTGTTGAGATTGGCCTCACCTATATTTTTGGTATTGGAAGGGCTACATCCGATATGATTTTAAAGAAGTCAGGAGTTAATCCTGATACCCGCTGCAAAGATCTTACAGATGAAGAAGTAGGTAAGATCCGTGACGTAATCGAATCATCCGTTACAGTAGAAGGTGATCTTCGTCGTGAAGTTGCTATGAATATCAAGAGACTTCAGGAGATTGGCTGCTACAGAGGTGTTCGCCATAGAAAGGGACTTCCTGTTCGTGGTCAGAATACAAAGAATAATGCAAGGACCAGAAAGGGTCCTCGTAAGACTATCGCTAATAAGAAGAAGTAATAAATAAGGAGGATTCGAACGCTATGCCTAGTACAAATAAGGGAGCAGCTAAGAAGGTTGTAAAAAAGCGTGTAAAGAAGAATGTTGAGCGTGGACAGGCTCATATTCAGTCATCTTTTAATAATACTATCGTTACATTAACAGACGCAGAAGGCAATGCACTTTCATGGGCAAGTGCCGGTGGACTTGGATTTCGTGGTTCCAGAAAGTCTACTCCATATGCTGCACAGATGGCAGCAGAAACTGCAGCTAAGGCAGCCATCGTTCACGGACTCAAGTCAGTTGACGTTATGGTTAAGGGACCTGGTTCAGGACGTGAAGCAGCTATTCGTGCTCTTCAGGCTTGTGGCATCAATGTTATAAGTATCAAGGATGTTACTCCTGTACCTCACAATGGTTGTAGACCACCTAAGCGCAGAAGAGTATAATCGAGAGCAGACTAGTAGGAGGAATTAATAATGGCAAGAGATATGACCCCTGTATTAAAAAGATGCAGAGTTCTTGGTATAGAGCCAGGAGTTATGGGACTTGATAAGAAGTCTAACAGAACATCTGGTACAGGCAGAAGAAAGATCAGTGAGTATGGTGAACAGCTCCGCGAGAAGCAGAAGGCTAAGTTCATCTATGGAGTTACAGAAAAGCCTTTCCGTAACTATTTTAAGCGTGCTCAGAAGCTTAAGTATGGTACAACAGGTGAGAACCTTATGATCCTTCTTGAGCAGAGACTTGATAACATCGTTTTTCGTCTTGGCTTCGCTCGTACAAGAAAAGAAGCAAGACAGATCGTTGATCATAAGATGGTTCTTGTTAATGGCAAGAGAGTTAATATCCCATCATACCTTGTTTCAGTTGGCGATAAGATTGAAATAAAAGAAAATAAGAAGACAAGCCAGAGACTTAAGGATGTTCTTGAGGCTACAAATGGCAGACTTGTTCCTGGTTGGCTTGAGTCAGACCGTGATAATCTTACAGGTTCTGTTAAGGAGATCCCTTCAAGAGATCAGATCGATGTTCCTGTAAATGAGGTGCAGATCGTCGAGCTGTATTCCAAGTAATAAGTCGATGCACAAATTGTATAACTTATACCTGGTCATATACAACGTGATGTATAAACATCTCAAAGGAGGAGCCTGTCATGTTTGATTTTGAAAAACCTAATATTGAAATTGCAGAGATTTCTGATGATAAAAAGTACGGGCGCTTCGTTGTAGAACCGCTTGAGAGAGGATATGGCCTCACTCTTGGGAATTCTCTCAGGAGAATAATGCTTTCTTCTCTTCCGGGCGCAGCTGTGAGCTCAGTTAAAATAAATGGCGTCAAGCATGAGTTCAGCTCTATACCTGGGGTCAAGGAAGACGTTACAGAAATCGTTATGAATGTTAAGTCTCTTGCTATAAGAGACAGCAGCGATAATGATGAACCTAAGACTGCATATCTTGATTATGAAGGTGAAGGTGTTGTAACGGCTGCTGATATCCAGGTTGATCCTGATATTGAGATCGTTAATAAAGATCAGGTCATTGCTACGTTGAACGGCGGCGAAGGCTGCAAGCTCAATATTGAGTTTACAATCACCAGAGGTCGCGGATACATAACAAGTGATAAGAATAAGACAGAAGATATGTCAATTGATGCTATCGCTGTCGATTCTATATTCACTCCGGTCAAGAGAGTAAATATCAATGTAGAGAATACTCGTGTTGGCCAGATGACCGATTATGATAAACTTACCATAGAAGTTTACACCAATGGCACTATGGGCCCTGATGAGGCTGTCAGCCTTGCTGCAAGGGTACTCAGTGAGCATCTTAATGCGTTTATCGATCTTTCTGAGGATGCCAAGGATATTAATGTCATTGCTGCTGAACCTATAGGTGTTAAGGACAGAGCACTTGAGATGAATATTGATGAACTTGAACTTTCTGTACGTTCATATAATTGTCTTAAGAGAGCTGGCATTAATACAGTTCAGGAATTAACCAACAAGACGCTGGATGATATGATGAAGGTTCGTAACATGGGACGTAAGTCTCTTGATGAAGTGAATGCTAAGCTGGCTGAACTTGGACTTTCATTAAAGAACAGCGAAGAATAATGCTGCTGCTTTAATGCTGCCGCATATATAGGAGGATTTATAATGGCTGGCTATAGAAAGCTTGGAAGGACATCAAGTCAGAGAAAGGCCTTACTCAGAAGCCAGGTAACAGCTCTTATCAATAATGGTAAGATCGTTACTACCGAAGCTCGCGCTAAGGAGCTTCGCAGAATTGCTGAGGGACTTATCACACTTGCTGTTAAGGAAAAGGATAATTTCGAAACCGTTACTGTTAAGACAAAGGTAGCCCGTAAGGATGCCAATGGCAAGAGAGTAAAGGAAGTAGTTGACGGACGTAAGGTTGCTCTTTTTGATGAAAAAGATAAGGAAATCAAGAAGGATAAGATTACACGTCATAATGCAAGAATGCAGATGCGCAAGGTTCTTTACGATGTAAAGAGCGTTGGCGAGGATGGAAAGAGAAAGTCTGTTAAGTCTGTTGACCTTACAGATAAGCTTTTTGATGAGATCGCTCCTAAGTATACAGATCGTAAGGGCGGTTATACCCGTATCGTAAAGATTGGACCTCGTAAGGGAGATGCTGCAATGCAGGTTCTTATTGAACTTGTTTAATCTTCAATAAAGATTTTATTAAGCACTCGGTTTATTGCCGGGTGCTTTTCTTTTTGCCTAAAACTCTGGCTTGAAAAAAATACGTTTTTTCTGTATAGTAGACAATAGTGTCTTTAGTGAGCAGGAGAGATATATGAGCATAATTAAAGTAAAAGATTTATCATTTGACTATATCAGACGTGATGAAGAAGGAAATGTTGAATCGATTGACAGGGCAATTGATGGAGTTACGCTTGATGTTAAGGCAGGAGACTTCATTGCTGTTTTAGGACATAATGGTTCAGGAAAATCAACATTTGCAAAGCATCTTAATGCACTTCTTCTGCCGACAGAAGGAGCAGTTCTTGTCGATGGGAAGGATACATCCGTTGAGGATAACATAATTCCGGTTCGTAAGGATGCAGGTATGGTATTTCAAAATCCTGATAATCAGATAATTGCATCGGTTGTTGAGGAGGATGTTGGATTTGGACCGGAAAATACAGGGGTGCCTACTGAAGAGATATGGACGAGAGTGTATAACAGTTTAAAGTCTGTAGGAATGTATGAATACAGGCATAAATCACCAAATAAACTGTCGGGTGGACAGAAGCAGAGAGTGGCTATAGCTGGAGTTCTTGCTATGAAGCCTAAATGCATTATTTTAGATGAACCGACTGCAATGCTTGATCCTATGGGGAGAAAAGAAGTTATAAAGACTGTTCATGAGTTAAACCGAAAAGAGGGGATAACGGTGATTCTTATAACTCATTATATGGATGAAGTTATAGATGCGGACCATGTTTTTGTCATGGATTCAGGCAAGATTGTGATGAAAGGCACGCCGCGTGAGGTGTTCTCACATGTTGATGAACTTACCAGCCTGTCGCTTGATGTACCTCAGGTTACCAGACTTGCGTGGAAACTAAAAAAACAAGGCGTTAATATAAATGAAACAGTGTTGACTGTAGAAGAATTTACCAGTGCATTAAAGAAGGTGTTCGTATAAATGTCTATTATTGCAGATCATATAAGTTATGTATATAGTGAAGGAACAGCCTATGAGCATTATGCTCTTAAGGATGTAAGCGTTAAGATAGATGACGGCGAATTTGTCGGCATAATCGGACATACAGGTTCAGGAAAGTCTACATTGATCCAGCATTTCAATGGACTCCTTAAAGCTACAAGCGGGACGATCTATTATAATGGTAAGGATATATATGATCCTGATTATGTTTTAAAGGACCTTAGAACCCATGTCGGACTTGTATTCCAGTATCCTGAGTATCAGTTGTTTGAAAGCACTGTGCTTGAAGACGTTAAATTTGGTCCCAGAAATCAGGGTATTTCGAAGCTTGAAGTCGATATGAGGGCTTTCGAGGCAATTAAAAAAGTTGGATTGCCAGATGATATTTATGATGCATCGCCATTTGAACTTTCAGGAGGTCAGAAAAGGCGAGTGGCTATAGCCGGCGTACTTGCAATGCATCCGGATGTTATCATTCTGGATGAGCCAACAGCAGGGCTAGATCCTGCCGGCAGAGATGAGATACTTGGCGAATTGAAGAAACTTCATGAGTCAGGCATGACAGTGGTGCTGGTATCGCATAGTATGGAGGATGTTGCTGAGTACGCAGACAGGATAATTGTCATAGATGAGGGGCGTATTCAGTATTCCGGAACCCCGGCAGAAGTATTTAAAAATATTGATAAGCTTGAAAAAATGGGGCTTGCTGTCCCACAGGTTACCTACGCAATGAGAGCATTAAGAGAAAGTGGAATTCCGGTTAGCGCGGAAGCTACTACGATTAAAGAAGCAGAGGTTGAAATATTAAGAGCGTTAAGAAGTAAAGGTAAAATTTGAAATCCTTTTTCATATTTTCTTCGATGCTGCTGCAGGCACAGCACCGATGGGCACCATGCCTGCGGTAGGGCATAAAGCATGATCCGTGATATAACAATTGGGCAGTATTACCCTGCGGACTCTGTCATCCACAAGCTGGATCCCAGAGTAAAGCTTGCAGGAACACTGCTTTTCATAATTTCACTGTTTTTATTCAGCAGTTTTACAGGCTATATTATTGCAGCAATTTTTCTGTTTTCAATTATTTTCTTGTCAAAAGTACCGGTGAAGTTTATTCTCAGAGGATTGAAGAGTATCTTTGTTCTTCTTTTTCTTACGGTGTTTTTTAATCTTGTACTTACACCAGGTAAAGTCGTGCTCGAACTGCCTGGACCGTTTCAGATAACGATGGAAGGTATAAGACTGTCTACCTTTATGGCTATAAGACTTGTTTTTCTTATCATGGGCTCGTCTGTAATGACATTGACAACAACGCCAAACCAGCTGACAGACGGACTTGAAAAGGGACTTGCTCCATTAAAGAAGCTTGGTGTTCCTGTTCATGAAATTTCAATGATGATGTCCATTGCATTAAGGTTTATCCCGATCCTTCTTGAGGAAACAGATAAGATCATGAAGGCGCAGGAAGCCAGAGGAGCAGATTTTAAAAGTGGTAATATCATACAAAGGGCAAAAAGCATGATACCTATTCTTGTACCTTTGTTCGTATCTGCTTTCAGGAGAGCCAACGACCTTGCTCTTGCCATGGAGGCAAGGTGCTACAATGGCGGAGAAGGAAGAACTAAGATGAAACCGTTGAAATATACATGTCGGGACAGGGTTGCTTATCTGATAACAATAATATATTTAATGATACTGATAGGAGTTAACATCCTTGCAAAAAAGTATCTGCCTTTTTAAAGAATGAAAAGAATATTTTTAAGAACAGCCTATGATGGCACAGCGTACTGTGGCTCTCAGATTCAGCCGGAACTTCCGACAGTTGAGGGAACTCTTGCAAATGTATTATCAGAGCTTTCAGATGAAAATGTTTTGCTTACAGGGGCAAGCAGGACAGATGCCGGAGTGCACGCTTATGGAAATGTATATGTATTTGATACCAAACTTTCCATACCGCCGGACAGGTTTAAATATGCGATAAATACAAAGCTCCCTCCTGATATTAGAGTGGTTGAAAGCATGGAAGTGCCGGCGGATTTTCATCCCAGACATTCAGTGATAAATAAGACCTATGAATACCATATCGATGATGGTTTCATAGAATTGCCTTTTAAAGAAAGATATTCAGCACATGTCAGGCAGAAATTGGATATCGAGGCTATGAATGAGGCGGCTGTCCTTTTTATAGGCGAGCACGATTTTACATCATTCTGCAGTGCAAAAACTGAGAAAGAAGACCATGTAAGAATAATATATAATCTGAATGTGACTGCGTCCAGCCCTTCGGTATACGATAACAGAGATATTGTCATAAGCATAACTGGCAACGGCTTTCTTTACAATATGGTAAGGATAATAGCAGGAACGCTTGCAGAAGTCGGCAAGGGAAAGATTAAACCTGCTGAGATCAGCGAAATCCTTTCTGCGCGTGACAGGACAAAGGCAGGACCTACACTCCCTCCGAACGGTCTTTTTTTATTGAAGATAAGATATGAAGACTTTGAGAAATAGTGCTTGACAAGGTGACGCGCAGGACTTATAATATAAAATTGTGACGGCAGAGGTATGCCAAAACTGCTATGGGAACCGGACAGCCCGGATCAGTCAGAGCGCTCGATTGAGTCATGAATCACAGTTCCTTGTCTCTCAAACAGGGTTATGTGTTTCTGAAACTTAAAGATTAGATGGATCTGTGGGTCCATGAACAGTATAATCAGGAGGAGACCATGAAGACATTTATGGCTAACCCTAAGACTGTCGAGAAGAAATGGTATCTTATCGACGCAAAGGGACAGACACTTGGACGCCTCGCAACAGAGGTTGCTAACATCCTTTCAGGTAAGAATAAGCCTTCTTACACACCATCAGTTGATACAGGCGATTTCGTTATCGTAATCAATGCCAAGGATATCAAGGTTACCGGTAAGAAGCTTCATGATAAAATCTATTATCGTCATTCAGACTACGTTGGTGGCTTAAAGAGCGCTACTCTTGCAGAAATGCTTGATAAGAAGCCAGAAGAAGTTATCACACACGCAGTTAAAGGTATGCTCCCTAAGGGAACTCTTGGTAGCAAGATGCTTACAAAGCTTCGCGTATATGCAGGTGAAGAGCATGAGCAGGCAGCTCAGCAGCCAGTTGCATACGAAATCAAGAGCAGATATTAATTGAGGGGAGGAAAATACATTGGCTAACGGAAAGTATTACGGAACCGGAAGAAGAAAGACAAGTGTTGCCAGAGTTTATCTTGTACCTGGCACTGGTAAGATTACTATCAACAAGAAGGATATCGATGAGTTCTTTGGTCTTGAAACACTTAAGACCATCGTTCGTCAGCCTCTCGTAGCTACAGAGACTACAGAGAAGTTTGATGTACTTGTTAATGTATACGGTGGCGGTACAGCTGGTCAAGCTGGTGCAATTCGTCATGGTATTTCAAGAGCTCTTCTTGAAGCAGATGAGGATTATCGTCCAAGCCTTAAAAAGGCAGGATTCCTTACAAGAGATCCAAGAATGAAAGAACGTCGTAAGTACGGTCTCAAGAAGGCTCGTAAGGCTCCACAGTTCAGCAAGAGATAATCAGAGAGCCGAGAAAGCCCGAAAATATGGCATTCTTACCCCGAAAGGATATCCCTTTCGGGGTATTTTTTTGCCAA
>CADBPM010000092.1 GCA_902796595.1 uncultured Lachnospiraceae bacterium
AATTCTGCGTGGTGTAACTCCCCATGACTCTGCTGCTTGCTTGATTGTCATATATCCTTCCATATACACCTCAATCACGATAACTGCCGTTCATTAATCAACAAACGTGTATAAATAGTCCAACATATATTTTATACATTATAGCGAATAATGTCAACAAAAAAGCGACGCACCCCAAATCCCACAGGGTGCGTCACAGCTACATTTTTAGCTCATATATCCTCTCTCCTGCCATAGTTTCCGACAATACCCATCAAGACAGCCAAGCAAATCCTCCTTCTCTACGGCAGTTGCCAAAGATGACAGTTTTTTTCTGACTTTAGCAACCTTATTATTGTAGTATCGTTCCTTTACATAAAACACATTTTCCACAAGAAGCACTTCTTCTGCCCCACTGTTTCTACCTGGACGAGTTACCTTTACGGTTCCGAACTCTATATTCTTTGCTCCAAGCTTCTCTTTACGTGCCATATCCACAAAATAGTCCTGATACGACATCTCTCTGGCAGTCATACTCCCGATCTCTTTTCCGAAAAAGCCGAACTCTTTCATAAGAATAAAGAGTTCCAAATCGCTAAATGTTGCAAACACAGCATCCATCTTAGCCTTTGTAACCGGATCCATTTCAAATTCAATTTCATCCTCGATATCAGCAGCGCCGTCAGAATATGTGCTTTCAAAATTAGGAATCTCCTCTATCGACACAGACCCTTTAAGCAGACCAAGTAAAATATCAATCATCTCCTTAGATATCTGCTTTTCTTTACCAACTGCTTCGTAGACCATGTCACTTGTAACCTCTTTCGGTCTTATTTCTTTATCCATAGCTATTTCCGCAACAGCTGTACTTACTAAGCTCATATTCTGAATAGTATTAACCGGAAGACCTCTTTCCTCAATCAAATAGTCTCTAAAGGCAGCCTTCGACTGAATATCAATAAATGTTGACACCTCATATGTTTTATCCTTTTGCGATAAATGTTGTGCCTTATTGTACTTATGAAATTCCTCGTAGACCTGTTCTAAAAGCAGCTGATTAAATAGCTTTTCCTGCTCATAACTAAGTTCCAGCTTTCTGCTCTTAGCCTTAGACGCTTCGCGAATCTCTGGAATGAGTTTCTCCATAATATAAGTTTCAACTGCGTCCTTTTCCTCAACAGAAAGCTCTACCTTTAAACATCTGCCATTAGGAAGTCTTGTTCCCAGGCGTATAGATTCCGCCACTCTGGCCATTTCAGTAAATGCATCCTTGCCTGTACCCTTAACTACAAATAAATCTTCAACTCTCATCGCTATTTCCTCCTGCGAAAAATGTTTTTCTCGGGAGGAACAGCCATAAGGTCCCCACTAATTAATATGGAAGATTTAATTAAAGATAAAAAAAGCCTCCTCCCAGTTACTCACCGGAAGAAGACTTGAATGCAGAATTCAGATTCACTTTTTGACACAAAATAAAAAGAGGCCATGAAACTTTCGGGTCTTATCCCGGTTTAAGTTTCATGCCTCTTACGTTTGTTACACACATGGCAACTATCGCACTCCTACATGATTTTACTATTCAGTTGTGCTTGCTTATCAATGGCTAAACATAATATTTGCCATCCACAGCTCTTTCAATAAGCATTTCCTCTGTGAACTTTTTCAATGTAATCACCCGTTTCCGACCATCTAACGTCTTGTACGGACTTTTAATGGTTACATTTGGTAGCACCGGTGCATTACCATCACCAGTAATCACATAAGTAACAGGAAGAATCTTACCTGCATACTTATCAAAAAATAGAATCTCTTGCATTAGAATGATACCTCCTAAGTAATTAATAATTTCTTAGAAAGGATTCAAAAGGGAAATATTGTCAAAATCCTTTGCAAGTGGTGCATGTAGCAGTGATTAATCCGCTACCGGAGTAGTGAGTTCCGACGCATGAGGCCATGCCACTACTACGCTTTCGCCTCTTTTATCGAACTGTTGTTCCCCTATATGATACAACATCACCGTATTATTTGCAATATGCTTTCGAACTGTTGTTCCCATATCCTTTCATGTTATAAAAAAAGCCAAGTAATGCTAGTAAGCTCTAACATCACCCGGCTTTGCAACTAACGTGCGGCACTTCAAGTGTTACTATAATAAACTGTCCAAATCAATACACGGTCCATTATTGACCATTTCAACGAGTATATCGGGAAAAATGTATCCCACACACTCCCGGCATTCTTTTCCTTTCATTATGGCAATTACATTTTTACCCTTGTATTTTGCCCTATAACCTATGAGCCCCTTATCATTTAGAGTTCGAAGCTGTCGCTCATCTCTCATATAGTTTCCTCCTATAATTAAAGTCTATTCATTTTTAAAAGATCCGATAACGAAACATCAATGCCATCCTGTTTAAGTGCTTCTTTTCTTTTGTAATAGAGTTCCACAAGCTTTTCCTCACGCATACTTGCATTAGCAAAACTAAGCAGCCTATTACATTGTGGACATACGCATATCAGATTTGATTTTGCATCCGGATTCCATTCAGGCGGGCACATGCTAAAAGGTATAATATGGCTCACCTCAAAATACTGCTTGCCATCCTTCCCCTCGAATGTTTCCTTTCGTCCACATATTTCACAACAATATCCCGCTGCATCGACAACTTCCCTTTTCATCATAGGGATGTTGCTTCTTCGTGTGATGGATTTAGTAGCGCTCTCTACAATTACGTTATTTAAGTCCTCCACTTTTGACTCATCTTCAGTAGCCACAGCATCATAAGCCTTCCAGAACACTTCGCTTGCACTATCAGATGCTTTTTCTAATAGCGATTTATATATTTCGAATACTTCCTTAAGATCTTTGCCGAGAGTTTCATCACTTAAATCCGCCGTTCCATCAAACTGATACAACTTCGTATATATTTCTCCCGACACAAGATTTTTTGCTACCAAAGCAGTTTCAATATCAAAGCTTCCGGAATTGCCATCAGACAACATACTCTTGTAATATCTTCGTTTCCTAATGCCATAGTCAGAGAACTTTTCTTTTTCAGGCATGTAGCAGATTGATAAAGTCATGTACCGGTTACCTTCATCAAACCAGTACCCGAAAATCAACTCGTCATTTGTCCGAGATATCAGTCCCTTATATTTTACATACACATATGGTCTGTATGTTGATATCGTTCTGTCTTCTTCATCTCTTCCACGGATTAGCCTTGACTGAATCCTATTCATATGACCTTCAACAGTGTATTCTTCAGTATGTAAGTTCAACACCTTTCGTATAGCCTTCGGGTAATCGACATGAAAAGTTTGCTCTAACTTTTTCCAATTACTGCGGAAGGTTATGGCATCATCTAAGCAATGACTCAAACGCTTAGTAGACTTTAAACTCATCAGCTTTCCTCGCGGACTTGTTTTCGCCGGATCAAACTCCGGATTCAACAAATCGTCAAGACCAAACCCAAGATGTTCTGCCACCTCATGTGCCTCATCGAAAGATAATGACCTTATTCTTTTTGCCCCAAAGGTCTTGCTAAACTTTGAAAGTTGCCAATCCAAACGATTCGCAAAATCGCTTTTAGATATACCAAGATAATCCAGGCAACTGTTTACATTATCAACAAAAATTTCGTTGCTTTCGCGACCTTCTTCTTTTGTCTTGCTGTCATTAATAATCATAAAAACACCTCCGTGCACCATTATAGTAACACGGATTTTCCGTAATTGCAAGTATATATTTTCTAATTTGGAAAATATTATTTTCTACCAACAGAAACAGGGTGCGTATACAACTAGTACGCACCCTACATATTCTCTTATCCTGCCTTCTTATAAAGCTGCACATTTCCATTCACAACCGCCATGTTGATACTCTCCACCTCATCCGGTGTCACATATACTGTAAACGATGTAGCCACTTCATCATCTTCGGTGATCTTCTTACCGGAACTGTCGTAAACTTCGCTTACGTAAACATTCTCTGCATACAGGGTAAGCATCTCTGTTGCCGGATCAACGGCATATACATCCACGATATCGCCTTTACGAAGTGATCCGTTTACGCCGTCCGCGAATTCCATGGCATTAAAGGATGTCACCTGATATCCGGCCTTGTACTTATCCATCACTGCATCCGTAGTAGCAATATCTCCGCTTAAAACCATCTGGGACTTTGCCATTGCTTCTTCAATATAGAAGCCGTTCTGTGGAAGATCATTTACTGATGCAAATACCGTACCTGGTATTGCGGTAAGTTCTACCGAAACCTGTTCAAAGTATTTGTCATATTCTTCCTTTGACACATACGTATTAGCTGCCACATCTGACTTCATGACCACAACCTGTCCCTTAAGCTGGGCCTCTTCTGCCTTGTTCTCCATGGCAATATAAATCACCATGCATACCACACCTGCAAGAAGCGCCGGGATTAACAGAGTCTTTAATATAGTAAGAATCTTCTCCTTCATTCCGTAACCTGCGCCTTTCTTTTCAGGTGCTGCCTGCTTCTTCTCCTGCTTTGCCATCTGCTTTCTTTCCTTATCTGAAACCTTTTTTGCAAACATATTTATAAAATCTCCTTTCCTTAACCGTTAATCTC
>CADBPM010000093.1 GCA_902796595.1 uncultured Lachnospiraceae bacterium
CTTATCACCCTTCATCAGCGTAAGTGTGACGAACTGAAGGAAGTTAAAAAATATATGCTTCAAAATATGTTCCCATATAAGAAAGATATTCCTTGCTTACCATAACTGCTTTTTGGAGGAAAATGCTATGGTAACTGATGAGTTAGTAAGCCTGCGATAAGGAGAAATTATGAAATTTGTTGTACAGCGTGTTACAAGTGCATCCGTAACAGTAGAAGGAAAGATTATCGGCGAGATAGGGAAGGGCTTTCTTGTCCTGGTTGGAATTGGTAAGGAAGATAACAGGGAAAAGGCTGACCGCTTTGTGAAAAAACTTATAAAGTTAAGAATTTTTGAGGATGAAAACGGAAAGACGAATAAGTCGTTAAGGGACGTAGATGGAGAACTTCTTATAGTGTCACAGTTTACCCTTTATGCAGATTGCAAGGGGCAGAACAGGCCAGGCTTTACCAATGCGGGTGCACCGGATATGGCAGAGCACCTCTACGAATATATAATTAAAAAGGCAAAAGAAGAAGTACAAAAGGTCGAGCATGGCAGTTTTGGTGCGGACATGAAAGTAAGTCTTGTAAATGACGGACCGTTTACAATAATTTTAGATGAAAGTCAGGTGTAAGAAAGGACATAGATACATTTACTGGTGAATTTATTTCGCATGATTCCGATATATATGGTAGAAAGGAATCTGTGACGGATTATGAGGATATTTTTCATACTCCATTTTAGCGAAAGGAATCGCCTATGAATATTACATCTGGTTCGATCACAAATCTGGTTAAAATGAATGCTCTTGAAAATAAGTGGGAGCAAAAGAAGAAAAAAATGACCAAGGCAGAGCGCAACAGAGTCCGCACTCCTGTTGAGCTTATGATGGAAAATTTCAAGACTCAGCTTGTGGAAAGCAGAAAGAATGAAGCTGTTAACCGTATCAATGAAAAGGTTGCAGGCGGAGAAGATCTGACACAGGAAGAGATCAATTACCTCAGGCAGAAAAATCCTACTCTTTTAAAGACTTATGAAGATGCTAAAAGAGAAGAAAAAGAGTATGCAAAAAAGCTCGAAAAGTGCAAGACCAAGGAAGAAGTAGACAGGGTAAAGATGCAGAAGGTTCAGGAGATATTCAGTGAACTGAAAGCGGCAGATAAAACTGCGAATAAATCTGTCAGAGTTGCGGCTGCCGAAGCGGCTCTTGCAAAGCTCAACAGGGTGAGGAAGGTAAATCTTAAATTTGCCGAAAGCGGCAAGGAAGATGTTCTTCCGTCCGAGGAAGAGGAAAGAGCAGAAGAAGCAAGAGATAAGGCAAGAAAAAATGACAGGATAGAGGAAAAATTTGTCGAAAAGACCGGCGAACGTGCGGCAGAAGAAAAAGAAAAGGCAGAAGAGGCTTTCGAAGATTCAAAGATTGATGAAATCTTTGATAAGAGAGCAAGAAAGAAAGCATCCCTTTTGGAAGAACCAAAGGAAATATTTGTACCGGAAGATGAAGAAACAGAATATGTAGATGGAAATGTAAGATCATCTTATGATAACAGTAATGTTTCCATAAATTCTGCCAGAGACAAGCGTCGCCGCCGCCGTACGGAAACGGAGGAAGATGACACAGAGACTGTTATTAAACAGATATTAAATTATTCAGCAAATATCATCAGTCAGTACAGTCAGGGTGTTAATATGCTGATGTAAAGTTTTAAGTAAGCTCGCATACAAAATATGCGGGCTTTTTCTATGCAAGAAAGTTTGAAGGGATGGAGAATAATGTTTTGTTGTGGTATGATATAGAAGTGTGTAAGCTTGAAACAAGGTTTCAAGCTTACACAAGTGCCTGTGACAAGGCACAAAAATAACGATACACTATTTTTTGAGGTGGAATATGAGACATGGATTTATAAAGGTGACAGCAGTGACACCAGATCTTTTGGTCGCTGATACTGTATTTAACACAGATAAACTTATAGAATGCATGAAAGAAGAGGCTGCAAAAGGGACAAAGATACTTGTATTTCCTGAGCTTGTAATAACAGGATATACCTGCGGAGAGCTTTTCCTTCAGGATGAACTTTTAGAGGAGGCAAAGAAGGGGCTTTTTCGCCTTGCCGAGGCTTCGGAAGGCTTGAAGATGCTTACTTTTGTGGGGCTTCCTCTGGTCGTTTCAGGAAAACTTTACAATGTGGCAGCAGCGATAATGGATGGGGGAATACTTGGACTTGTTCCGAAGGTAAATCTCCCTTCTTATGGCGAATTCTACGAGGGCAGACATTTTACACCGGGCAATAAAAAAGCCATATATATTGACCTTTCTGATGAATACCTTTGTATCCCTTTCGGTACAGACATTATTTTTCAAAATACGGAAATGCCTGACTTAAAGATCGCGGCAGAACTCTGCGAAGATCTTTGGGTACCGGATCCGCCATCGGTAAGACATGCAATAAACGGGGCTACCATAATAGTAAATCTTTCCGGTTCAACTGAAACTACAGGCAAGGATATATACAGAAGAGAACTTGTAAAGAGTCAGTCTGCAAGGCTTATCTGCGGATATATCTATGCAACCGCGGGCGAGGGTGAATCCAGCACAGATCTTGTATTTGGCGGACAGAACCTCATTGCGGAAAACGGAACGATCCTTGCAGAAAAAAAGAGATTTGAGAACGGGCGCATTTCAACCGAGATTGACGTAAAAAGGCTTGCCTATGACAGAAGAAAGATGGGTACCTTTGAACAGAAAATAGCAGATGGAGCACAAGGAAGTTACGATATAATTTCTTTTTCATGGGAAATGGATAAGCTTCCTATGATCCCTCTTACAAGAACCTTTGCAAAGACTCCTTTTGTTCCGGGAGTAAAGGCTGACAGAGACAGAAGGTGCGAGGAGATAACCACAATTCAGGCAATGGGATTAAAAAAGAGACTTAAGCATACGCATTGTGAGCATGTGGTCATAGGCGTTTCAGGCGGTCTTGATTCTACACTTGCGCTTCTTGTTGCCTGCAAGGCTTTTGATATGTTGGGGCTTCCTCGTGAAAATGTTGTAGCGGTTACCATGCCTGCATTCGGCACGACAGACAGAACTTATAATAATTCACTTTCACTTGCAAAGACCCTTGGGGCAAGCCTGCGTGAAATAAATATCAAGGCGGCAGTGGAACAGCATTTTAAGGATATCGGACATGACCCTGAGGTACACAATGTTGTTTATGAAAATTCACAGGCAAGAGAGCGCACCCAGGTAATAATGGATATTGCAAATGCAGTCGGAGGTCTTGTGATAGGAACAGGAGATATGAGCGAGCTTGCACTCGGATGGGCTACTTACAACGGTGACCACATGTCTATGTACGCAGTGAACTGTTCTATTCCAAAGACTCTTGTAAGGTATCTGGTTCTTTATTTTGCCGAAACAGCGGCAAAAAATAGGGAAGAGGAACTTTCGGATGTTCTTTTTGATGTACTTGATACGCCTGTAAGCCCTGAACTGCTTCCACCTGATGAAAATGGGAAGATAAGCCAGAAGACGGAAGATATCGTAGGTCCTTATGAACTGCATGACTTTTTCTTGTATCATGTTGTACGTTTTGGAGAAACGCCGGACAAGATCTACAGACTTGCCTGCGTGACTTTCCATGATCAGTATGATGAGAAATTCATTTATAAATGGCTTGTAAATTTCTACAGAAGATTTTTTGCCCAACAGTACAAGAGGTCCTGTATTCCGGATGGGCCAAAGGTGGGAAGTGTTGCGCTTTCACCAAGAGGTGACTGGCGCATGCCGAGTGATGCATCCAACGCGATATGGATGAAAAAACTTGAGGAGATAAAGCCGGAATAAGGTTTTGCGGGGGTAAAGAGGAGTTTAGCAATGGCTTTTCAGTATATTGTCGGAAGTACTAATTCCGGTAAGTCCACTGCTCTTTATAAAAAGATAATGGAGCTTGCCGCAAAAGACTTCAGAAAAAAATATATAGTCATAGTACCGGAACAGTTTACCATGCAGACCCAGCGTGCACTTGTAGATGCAAGTGCACATGGCTGCATAATGAATGTTGATGTTCTTTCTTTCAACCGTCTTGCACTTCGAGTGTTCGAGGAAACAGGCGAGAAAAAAAGAATGGTGCTTGAGGATACAGGTAAAAATATGATAATAAGAAGGCTGCTTTCTGATGTCAGAGGCAGACTTTCTTATTTTTCAAATGCTTCAAAAAAGAACGGTTTTACCGAGGACATGAAATCTCTTATCACAGAGCTTTTTCAGTATAACATAAGCTCGGAAAAGCTTCTTGATATGGAGAATAACCTGAAAAATGCACCTAAAAAGGACCCTGTTCTCACAGCAAAATTAGCAGACACAAGACTTGTGCTTGATGCTTTTAATGCATATAAGGCTGATAAATATATAACTGCGGAGGAAATTTTAGACCTCCTTATAGAGGTTCTTCCCGAGTCAAAAATGCTTGATGATGCTGTAGTTGCCTTTGATGGATTTACAGGCTTTACTCCGGCACAGTTAGACCTTATCAGGGTCATGTCGCATAGAGCATCGGACCTTCTCTTTACTGTAAGTATCGATCCACTTGTTTTTACCGGAAAGAAAACAGGCATATCCGGTCTGTTCTCCCTGAGCCTTGATACGCTTAGCAGGCTTGACAGGATATCAAAGGAAGAGGGAGTTCCTCTTGCAAAGCCTTTTATTACAGGAAAAAGACTTGATGAAGGTGGAAATGAAATTGACAGCAGACCTAATACTCCAGCTATCCGCCATCTTTCAGATAATATTTTCAGATACCCCGTTAAAAGGAAGAAACTTTCTGAAAATGAAAACAGTGTAAGTATAAATGTTTGCATAGATCCGCATGATGAAGCGAAGTTTGTACTTTCTGAAATAAAAAGGCTTGTAATAGATGAAGGATATCGCTACAGAGATATAGGAGTCGTTGCAGGGGATATCTCTATTTATGGAGAGATCATAGTAAGAACACTTAACGGCGGGGGTGTGCCTTGTTTTCTTGACCAGAAAAGAAATATAATGGCAAATCCCTTAGTTGAGTTTGTACGCTCTGCACTTGCGATCATAAATGAAGAATTTTCCGTGGAATCAGTAATGAGATTTTTAAGAAGTTCTCTTGCAGATGTTGCAGAAGAGGATATAGATATATTTGAAAATTTTATACTTGAACATGGGATCAGAGGCAGAAAACGTTATAAAGAGACCTTTTTGACGGAAAAAAGACTTGCAAGGTTTTCTGAAGATGAATATAAGATGGGACTTCTTCGTGCCGCAGATAGGGTAAGAGCCTATATTGACGGTCTTTTTACCCCTCTTTATGATGCCTTTGCAGATAAAGATAAAACAGCAAGATCGCTTACAATGGCACTATATGATCTTGTGCTTGCAAGTAATTGTGCCTCAAAAATGGATAAACTTTCAAGTGATCTTGAAAAGAGAAATGAACCGATATTAGCCAAGGAGTCAAGTCAATGCTACAGGCTTGTACTTGAGATATTTGAAAAAATGGCGGACCTTCTTGGCAACGAGCATATTTCAACCGAGGACTATGTGAAGGTAATGGAATCCGGTTTTTCAGAGCAGGAAGCAGGCTTTATACCGCCCGGCCAGGATCAGGTTCTTGTAGGCGACCTTGTGCGTACAAGACTTCCGCAGATCAAGGTTTTATTTGCATTGGGATTTAACGATGGAATCGTGCCGGCAAGTACCAATGTAAAGGGAATCCTTACAGACCGCGAGCGTGAGAAGATTTTTGAGGCAGGATTTGAACTTGCACCGACAGTCAGAGAAAGAAGCAAGCGCGAACAGTTTTATATATACATGAATCTTTCAAAACCTGCCAATGCCCTTTATATCTGCTATAGCAAAAATGGGGCGGATGGTTCTGAACTGAAACCTTCTTACTTCATAGACAGAATAAGTGCTATGTATGATAGGAGCATAGTCTGCGACAGAAGAAACGAGGGTGATCTTTTAACTGAATTCAGAAGAGATATGGGCAGAAGAGTTCTTATCTCATCCTTAAATGGACTGGAAAATAACAGTAAAAGCGCTGTCCTTGCAAAGCTTTATGAGGCTTATGATGTGCCATTTTACAAGTCTGTCTTACAGGGACATAATTCAGATCTTGTTTATAACAGTCTTAAAAAGGCTATTGCAGAAAAACTTTATGAAAATCTTACAGGGTCGGTTTCAAGACTTGAGCTTTTTGCGTCCTGTCCGTTTGCTCATTTTATGACTTATGGACTTTATCTTAAAGAAAGAAGATATGCGAATCTTTCCCTGCCTGACCTTGGAACTATTTACCATGCAGTTCTTGAAAACTTTGAAAGAAAGACTTTGGAGAGAAAACTTACTTTCAGGGAACTGGCTGAAAATGACAGCCTTCGCAATTTACTGGCTGATGAAAGTGTCGATGCTGTTACAGGAGATGAAAACAATATACTTCATTCTTCTGAAAGACTTGTTCATATAATCGACAGGATAAAGCGAGTCGCAAGAAGGGCTATATGGGCAGTTACAAAGCAGATCGCAGCAGGCAGTATCGAGCCTCTTCTTATCGAGGAACAGTTTGTAAGAAATGGCATGACAGGAAGAATAGACAGGGTGGATCTTTTTTCTTCAGATATTCTTCCGGACGGGAAAAAGCTTTCGGATATTACAGCAGGACCTTTTGTCGGTGCAGATACAATAGAGTATGTAAGAGTGATAGATTACAAGACCGGCAATAAGTCTTTTGACCTTAACAGGATTTATTATGGGCTTGATCTTCAGCTCTTTACGTATGTCCGCCATGTAAAGGATAAGATAAAGGAGTTGCCGGGTAAAAATAATGCGGCAGTGGTTCCGGAGGGTGCATTTTATTTTCACATTGATGACCCTGTTGTGGAAAAAGGTGAAGGCAAGGAGGCTATCTTAAAGAAATTGCGGCTTAACGGGCCGGGGCTTAGTGAGCCATACGCCTTAAAACTTGCAGATGAGGGTCTTGTAGATGCAGGACTTTCTTTGAACCCTTCCTATGAATCGCTTGTGCTTTCAGCTAAAACTACAGCCAAGGGAAGTTTTGCAGCAGGAACAAACCTTCTTAGCGCGGAGCACATGGAACTTGTTACAGGGCATGTTGATGAAAAAGAAAAAGATCTTAAAAGGCTTATCACAAATGGGGACGTAAGACCTTACCCATTTCACCTTGGGGGTAAAAGCGGATGCGATTATTGCCCTTATAATGCTGCATGCAGGTTTGACCCGAAGATATCAAAGTACAGGTATAATTACATGAAAGAGATGAGCGACGATGATATCTTTATGAAGATCAGGAAGGAAGGGGGCGAGGAAGAATGAGCGTTAAATGGACTAACGAACAGAGGAAAGTGATAGAAGCAAGAGATTGTGACCTTTTAGTTTCTGCGGCGGCAGGTTCCGGCAAGACGGCTGTGCTTATCGAGAGGATAGTGCAGAGGATCCTCGACCCTGTAGCGCCTATAAATGTGGATGAAATTCTTGTGGTAACTTTTACAAGAGCAGCAGCAGCCGAAATGAGCACAAGAATCGCGGAACGACTTACAGAAATGCTTGCAGTTGAAACAAAAAAAGATCCGGAGTCTGACCTTGTAAAAAGGCTTTCTGATCAGTATCAGGCACTTGCGAGGGCGCAGATTTCAACCATAGACAGCTTTGCGAAGCGTGTAGTCATGGAACATTATGAGGAAGCGGACATAGACCCCGGAGTCCGTATTGCCGATGAAAATGAACTAAAGCTTCTTAAGGCAGATGTAATGGAAGAGCTTCTCGAAGAAAAATACAATGAGGGCGACAAGGATTTCCTTGACTTTGCCGAGTATTTTGCAAGAGGCAAGGAAGATGGCAATATTGAAACAGTAATAGAAAGTCTTGTGAGGTATTCAGAAAGCTTTGCAGATCCGGAGGGGTGGCTGTATGAAAGAAGGGATGAATACCTTGGAGATATGGAAAAACTTCCTTCTATAAAGATTTTGCATGAGATTTCTTCCTCTGTCCTTAAAAGTATAAGTGAAAATGCGGAATATGCGATGTATATTGCAGAAAGCCCTATGGGACCTGTGCAGTACATGCCGGTTCTTATCGATGAAGCGGATACTTTCAGAAAAATGTCAGAGTTAAAAGACATTGACTCTATGCAGAAAGCTGTTGCGGAATATAAGTTTGCGAGGCTTCCTGGAGGTAAGGCAAAGGAAGTTGACGAAGTTTGCGAGGACAAGAAAGAGACTGTAAAGTCACTCCGCAATGACTATAAAAAGAGTTTTCAGGAATTATTGCAGAAAAAATTTCTGGCAGTTCCAATTAAGGAGGCAGTGAAAGATTTCAACCTGACTAAAGCCTCTGTTAATGTGGCATGCAACCTTGCCATAGAATTTTCAGAACTTTACAAGGAAGCTAAGAAAAAGAAAAATCTTGTGGATTTTTCGGATCTTGAACACCTTGCTTTGAGGATACTCAGGGACAAGGATGGAAATATTACGGAGGCGGCGAAAGAATACAGGGAAGAGTTCAAGGAAGTAATGACTGATGAGTACCAGGATTCAAACCTGATGCAGGAGCTTATACTTACTGCGGTTGCGGGAAGTGATGAAGGCAGGCATGACTTTTTTATGGTCGGAGATGTAAAGCAGAGTATTTACAGTTTCAGACAGGCAAGACCGGAACTCTTTATAGGAAAATACGGGAAATATAAGTATTCCGGAGAAGAAAGAAAGATAGATCTGCATAACAACTTCAGAAGCAGAAAAGAGGTGCTTGATCCTGTAAATGATGTTTTTGACGATATAATGCATGCAGATTTTGGAAATATTGAGTACGACGAGGCGGCGAGACTTGTACCCGGCGGGAATTTTGAAGATGATAAGAGAGACCATAAGACCGAATTCATATTAAGTGACAGGTCAATAGAGCCTGATGATGAGGAACTTGCAAGTGAGTTGGCAAGGATTCCAGCCGCAGAATACGAGGGGCACATGCTTGCTTTGCGGATAAGAGAACTTCATGATAAGGAAGGGTATAAATACAAGGATATCACCATACTTTTCAGAACGATGAAGGGGTGGGCTGAACCTGTCAAGGAAGTGCTCATGTCCCAAGGGATACCTGCGGTCAGCGAGACAACGGCCGGTTATTTTTCTGCATGGGAAGTTGAGGTGGCACTGTCACTTCTTTCTGTTATAGACAACCCCAGACAGGACATTCCTCTTGCGGCAGTAATGCTTTCACCTGTCGGGAAATTTTCGCCGGATGAACTTGCAAGTCTCCGTATTATGGATAAGAGCGACAAAGATCTGTGGGAACTTGTACTTGAGAGCAGCGACGAAAAGGTGGTAAAATTTAGGGACCTTCTGGTTGAAATGCGAAGGCTTTCAACATTTTTACCTGTTCATGAACTTATAATAAGAGTGCTTGATGAAACAAACTTTACAGATTACGTGGCTGCAATGCCTGGAGGAGCTGTAAGAGAGCGAAACCTTGCTATGCTTGTTGCAAGAGCCGAGGGAGTTGAAGCATCAGGTATTCGCGGACTGGTTCATTTCAACCGGTATATAAAAAAGATAAAAGATCAGGGAATTGATTTTGGTGAGGCAGATGCGCTTGATACTCTCGATGCAGTAAGGATAATGTCTATTCATAAAAGCAAGGGACTTCAGTTTCCGGTCGTTTTTGTTTCAGGGCTTGGCAAGACCATAAATAAGACGGCAGCAAGGGAATCTGTCATAATTCACCCCCGCTACGGTATTGGGGTTGACTGCTTTAACCTTGAAAGCAGGGAGAGGTGGAAATCTTTGCCAAAGATCGTTATAGCGGAAAAAGCGGATGAGGACACTGTTGCAGAAGAAGAGAGACTTCTTTATGTCGCCATGACAAGGGCTATAGATAAGCTCATACTTACCGGACAGGGAAAGAAGATAACAGAAAAGCTTCCGGCTATTGCAGAAAGTCATGCAAACTACCTGTCGCTTGCTCAGACCGGCAAGGTCATGGACTTGGTTCTGCCGACAGTATTAAGGAAAAGTAATCATTTCAACCTGATAAAACTTACGCCTGAGGCTCTTATAAAAAGTGAAACAAAGCAAGAACTTACAAGAAAAAAAACTATAGATAAGGAAAATTCAGGTGAAAATGAGGAGGCAGGAGAAAATGCCAGCCTTTTAAGAAAACTGACTGCTGAAATGGAGTATAACTATCCTTATGAGAGAGCGGTCAATGAAAAGGTAAAGTATACGGTAAGTGAGATAAAAAGGCTTGGGCTTACCGAAGAAGAAGCTGGAGAAGTGCAGTTTTTTAAGGATGCCGACGAAGAAAAGGAAGCCTATGTACCTGAATTTGCAAGAAATGAGGAGGCTTTTAATGGTGCGGACAGAGGTACTCTGTACCATAGTGTTATGCGACATATAGACCTTTCTGGTGATATTTCTAAAGCAGGTATAGAAACTTATCTTGATGGACTTAAAAGTAATGGAAAAATAAGTAAGGGTGAAAGAGAGGCGCTTGTTGCTTCAGATTTTGCAAATTTTTTACAAACAGACCTTGCAAAAAGAATGATCGCGGCGGATAAGGAAGGTTTTCTCTTTAGAGAAGCGCCTTTTGTAATGAATGATGATACAAGAAGGGCGGAACCTGTTCTGGTTCAGGGAATCATAGATGCATGGTTCGAAGATAAAGAGGGGATCATACTTCTTGACTATAAAACAGACAGAGTTTCAAGGAAAAATGGTGAAAGGATCCTGACAGACAGATATAAGCTTCAGCTTGATCTTTATGCCGAGGCACTGAAAAAGGCGACAGGGAAGGACATTGCACATAAGTATATTTATTCGTTTACACTTGGAAAGGTGATAGAATGCGACTGAGACCATGTATAGATATTCACAACGGACGCGTTTGCCAGATTGAGGGGAGTTCTCTTAAGGATAGCGGTGACAGAGCAAAAAGCAACTTTACTTCCGATAAGGACAGCGGTTATTACGCAGATATCTACCGTAAGCTAGGGCTTTTCGGCGGACATATAATCATTCTCAATAAGAAGGACTCCGCTTTTTATGAGGATGATCTAAGAGAGGCGCGGGCGGCTTTAAGGGCTTTCCCTGGTGGCATGATGATAGGCGGAGGCATTACCGATGAAAATGCCGAGGCCTTTTTAGATGCCGGGGCAAGCCACGTTATAGTAACAAGCTTTGTTTTTAAGGGCGGAGAGATAATTTGGGATAACCTTAACAAACTTGTTGCTGCTATAGGAAAAGAGCATCTGGTTCTCGATCTTTCAGCCATTAAGAGAGATGGAAATTATTTTATTGCAACAGACAGGTGGCAGAATGTAAGCGAAATTCCGGTAAATGAAAAGACCTTTGATGAACTCTCAGACTATTGCGATGAATTTTTGGTTCACGCGGTGGAAGTGGAAGGAAAAAAAGGCGGAATAGATGAGGAACTGGCAAGCATTTTGGGAAAAGTCAGAAATCATCCTGTAACTTATGCAGGCGGGATTAGAGGAATTTCAGATATTAAGAAGTTATACGAATGTACAGAGGGAAGGGTTGATGTGACCATAGGAAGCGCTCTTGATATATTTGGAGGCGACCTTTCCCTTCTTAGGGCAGCGAGGTACGTGGCGGATGAGTGTTAGTTATATTGGCTTTGCAGGTGTCTATGATCGTTTTATGGATAATGTTCCTTATGACGACTGGACAGATTATCTTGCAGGGCTTCTTAAAAAATATGGTGTAAATGACGGTCTTGTCTGCGAGCTTGGCTGTGGCACTGGCAGTGTCACGGAAAGGCTTGCGGCAAGAGGATATGATATGATAGGCATTGACAATTCAGAAGAAATGCTTAATATGGCACATGAAAAGCAGGCAGAAAACGGAAGCAACGCGCTCTACCTCTGTCAGGATATGAGGTCATTTGAACTTTACGGAACTGTCAATGCGATCGTATCGGTGTGCGACAGCATGAATTACATTTTAACATGGGATGACTTGGTAAAAGTATTTAAACTTGCCAATAATTACCTTGAGGCAGGCGGTATTCTTATTTTTGACATGAATACACCGGAAAAGTATGAAAAGATCGGTGATTCGGTCATAGCCGAAAATCGTGAAAATATGAGCTTTATCTGGGAAAACTTCTATGACAGAGAAAAACGGATAAATGAATATGACCTTACAATCTATGCAAGTGAAAATGTGCTTGACGGCGAAGACGGCAATATTGCGCCAGAGCTTGTAGAAGAGGAAAGCGGAGGTCATGAGGCTCCTTTTTACCGCTTTGACGAGGTTCACTATCAAAGGGCATATAGTATTGAGGAGGTAAAGAGTGCGATTAGTGCAGCAGGCATGGAATTTGTAGATGTATTTGAAGCTTTCACAGATCATAAGCCTGATGCAAAGAGTGAGCGCCTTTATTTTGTTGCCAGAGAAAAGTTTCAGGAAGGAAAGAAATATATATGAATGACTACATGATCAGAGGAACGGCTGCAAATGATACTGTAAGAGCATTTGCCTGTACTACTAAAGAAATGGTTGAGCAGATGCATGAGTATCACGATACATGGCCTGTTGTTACGGCTGCTCTGGGGCGTCTTATGACTGCCGGTTCTATGATGGGCGTTATGATGAAGGGTGACAGGGACAAATTAACCCTGCAGATAAAAAGTGACGGACCTGTGGGCGGTCTTGTTGTTGTGGCAGGAAGCAACGGAAACGTAAAGGGCATGGCTTTCAACAATCAGGTGGAGGAGACTTATATAAGACCTGGCAAACTTAATGTCGGTGCTGCTGTGGGAAAAGGGAGACTTACGGTGGTAAAGGATCTTGGGCTTCGTGAACCTTACGTTGGTACTGTTGCGCTTGCAAGCGGTGAGATAGCAGAGGACCTTACCTATTACTTTGCGGAAAGCGAGCAGGTGCCAAGTGTTGTAGCGCTTGGAGTGCTTGTAGACACGGACTGTTCAGTAAAGGAAGCAGGTGGCTTTATAATCCAGCTTATGCCGGATGCGCCGGAAGAGGTGATAAGTACAATAGAAAAGAAGATAAGTGGCATAAAAAGTGTTACGGAAATGCTTGAAGAGGGCAAAAAACCGGAAGATATGCTGAGCCTTGTGCTTGGAGACCTAAACCTTCAGATAATGGAAAAATATACCCCTCAGTATGAGTGTGACTGCAGCAGGGAACGCATGGAAAAGGCTCTTCTTTCTATAGGAAAGAAAGACTTACAGAGCCTTTTTGATGAGGGCGAGCCGGTTGAAATGTGCTGTGAGTTCTGCGATAAAAAATATACCTTTAGCCATGATGAAGTAGGTGAATTGCTAAAGAGAAGTTGAAATTTTAACTTGAAACTGACACATTCTAAAGTTATACTGATACAGGAGTGTACTGCGAATAAATGTCGTACTGCTTTGCGGTATGACATTTAAGGAGAAATTGTTGAGAAAGGGGAATTATATTATGAGAAAAAAGCTTTTAGCAGGGTTTCTTGCGGCTGTCATGATGACAAGTCTTACACCGGTTGCTATGCCGGCACAAGAAGCACAGGCCGCAATGGCAGTTGTTTATAACAAGAAGACACCAAATGCCAATCTTAATCAGAAAACGATGAATATGTATGTTGGAGGTGTCAGAGTAAACCTTGATTATAATATCGGAGGGAGAAAGTCCGGAATAAAGGGAACATGGACAACTTCCAATAAAAAAGTCGCTACTGTTGACGGATATGGAATAGTAAAGGTTGTAGGTAACGGCTACGCTGATATCAAATTTACTTATAAAAACGGCAACAAGAATAAGACACTTAAAGTCAGAGTTCATTCAAGAACAAGGGCTTCAGGTATTACCCTTACCCATGAACCTGAAAATACAACCATCAAACCGGATCAGATTGTAAGACTTAAATCAGAGCTTGCTGTCAACCCTAAGGCACAGGCGGTAAATAAGAGCATTGAAACGACATATACAACATATTATGAAATGTATACTGATCCATCCTGCTCTACACCTGTAACAAACAGCGGTATCTCATTAAATACTGACAGTGGTGAGAATGTTATTTTAACAGGCAAGGTACCTGGAACATATTATGTTCGTGCAATTGGCAAGAATACACCAAATGCAAAGAAATACAATGTGACAAGTACTCCGCTTAGGATCGATGTTGTAGATGCTGCCAATATTTCAGCTGTTCAGAGTGCTGCAAATAAGATAACGGTTACAGCTAATAAGCCTATTGACAGTGTTCTTGTTACTAATAGCAGCGGTATAAGCATGGCTACTATAAAGCAGGAACCATCAGCGGACAGCAAAACTGTAGTCGTTACCCTTGGTTCTTCTCTTTCAGGGCTTTTCAATGTTACTGCAAACACAGCAGATGGCACGGCAAAGACTACAGTAAATTGCCAGACAGCCAAGGTTGCTTCCTTAAAGGTTGCCAATACTGTGGCAAAGCTTGAGGCAGGAGCCAAGAACGGCAAGGCTGCAAATGCCTATATCAATTACAGTATGTTTGATCAGTTTGGAAATGATATTACTACTGATGAAAGTGTTCCGTATAATAATAAATTTATCGCTGTCTTTGACGGCAATAAGTCCGGAAAGGTTGCCACAGTAGTTTCAAGAGGTACTATAAAGATCCCGCTTACAGCTGAACAGTCGGTAAAGGGGTATTCAGGAACTCTTCAGCTTATTTATGCAGGGGATGCGAATACAGTCGGCGGTCAGGCTATAAAGCTTCCTGAGAATACAGTTATAAATATCGGTGAGGCAGCAGAGATCAAGAGTGTTGCTATCGGTGGTATTTATAAGTACGATGGTAAAGACTACAACTGTATGCTTAATAGTGAACAGGTCAGCATTAAGGCCGATGATGTCATTACAAAGGCAATCAGCTCAACTACCGGAAAAATTTCATTAGGCGTCAATGGAGCATACTACCTCTTTATAAGTGCCCAGGATGAGGATGGAGATTACCTTACAGATTCTTCAAAGGATATATTTACAGTAAGACTTGATCAGACTGATGAAAAGAAGAATACAGGTCTCAAGCTTGATGGAAATGAACCTGCCGGAAATGTTAAAGTAGGTACAACATCTTATATCGCTTATCCTCTTGCACCGGGAGTTGTAACCAGTGGCTCGATCGATATATTTGCATTTGCAGGTAATTCAACCTTTGCAAGGCTTACAAAGACGATACCGGCAAAGCTTTCAATGGGACAGATAGTTATAAGGTCTTCCGCAGTAACATTTGCGGGCAATAATTCAATCCAGCTTGACGCGTCTTTTTGCGATGCTTCAGGCAGTGTGATAACAAGTTTTGAACAAGTTAAGAGCCTTGTATCAGGAGAGACTACAAACGGTACAGGTACAGTTCTTCTTATAACAAGCGGCAGGCTTGCATCTGACAAGGGAGGCAGTTTTGCCATTATAAAGGGGGATGATGGCAGTGCTAAGCTTAGCTTTATTCCAAATCCTGCTGCTTATGCTATAGGAGCTCCAACTCCTACAACAGTAACACAGATTTATTCCGATGAGGCAGGCAACCTTAAGACTGCTACATATAGTTTCTTTGTAACAAGAACAGCATAATGAAAAAAAGAGGAGAAGAGCAGGGCTCTTCTCCTCTTTTTATGCAATCTTTTTTAAGTGAAGAGGTCAAGCAGCTAAATAAAAAATATTAACTTTTCTTTAAATTTAGCTAGTCTTCGTGTATAATGAGGGTAATACTTTAAAAACATAAAGCATGAAAGGGAGGTCGTATGGATTTAAAGGGAAAAATTAATGATTTTTTTAAGAAGTTCAGGGATGATCTTGTATCTGCTGTTATATGGGCGGCCTTTTCAATAATCTGTGGTATTGTAACAGGTTTGTGCGGCACGGGATTTGCCAAGCTGATAGTGATCGCTACAGATTTCAGACTCAGTCATGAGTATATTTTATTTTTTCTGCCTTTTGCAGGTCTTTTTATCGCATGGGTATATAAGCTTGCGGGAAGCAGTATCGAAGGCGGAACCAACCTTGTGCTTAAAGATATAAGGGAGGGCGAGGAAGTTCCGATGAGAATGGCACCGGTTATTTTTATTGCTACGGTGACAACTCATCTTTTTGGTGGTTCTGTCGGGCGTGAAGGTGCAGCATTGCAGATGGGCGGCTCAATGGGCAGTGGTCTTGCAAAATTTCTTCACATGAAAAAGGACAGTCATCAGATTGCTATAATGTGCGGCATGAGTGCCGCATTCTCAGCACTGTTTGGAACTCCGCTCGCTGCAATGGTCCTTCCTATAGAAATAAGTACAGTCGGCATCATTCATTATTCGGCACTTGTACCATGTGCAATTGCATCTCTGTCGGCTCATTTTGTTGCAAAATATTTTGGTATGGGAGGCGGAGTATATAATCCGGACCTTTCATTCGGAGCAGAAACTCCCCAAAATATCCTTCTTTGCATAGCCTTTGCAGTCCTTGCGGCTTTTGTCTCTGTTCTCTTTGCTGTTACAGTAAATAAAGCAGAACACCTAGCTGAATCAAAGATAAAAAATGATTATGTAAGAATTTTTGTCTTAGGTGCTGCAGTTGTCGGCATGACACTTCTTGTCGGCAGTCAGACTTATAATGGAACAGGTGCCGCAACTATTTATAATTCAGTTTTTGGAAATGGGGCAGGACTTCCATGGTATGCATTTCTTTTAAAGATAATATTTACAGCAGTTACTCTTGCGGCTGGATTTAAGGGCGGCGAGATAGTTCCGGCTCTCTTTATAGGGGCGACTTTTGGCAATTTCTTTGGTACGCTTACAGGAACCAGTCCTGCAACCTTTGCGGCTATAGGAATGGGAGCTGTTTTTTGCGGAATTACAAACTGTCCTTTGGCATCTCTTTTATTATGCTTCGAACTTAACGGATATGGCGGCATTCCATATTATATGATCGCAATTCCACTTACCTTTTTACTTTCAGGCAATTTTGGAGTGTATAAGGGACAGAAGATACTTTACAGTAAATACAGCATGGACAAGATTGATGAGCATACAAAGTAGTTTTGACATTTACTAAGCACGTCAATCATGTTAAAATAGAATAGTGAATCTGTTAAGGCACCTGAAGAGGTGCCTTAATTATAGTTGACAGAAAGAATGGTTACCTTCAGCAAACATTTCTGACGCAGGCATCTATAAAAATGACTAGCTGGTCATTGTAAGATGTTCTCGTGTTGGACGGCAGAGTGTAATATCAGGCTTTGCCTGACATTACAATATAGGGAGAGTCATCTTGTTGGAAAAGAAGAAAGAAGAATCTGTTAAAATGACAGTTTCGCCTGTGATAAGGCAGGACGGTAGGCAGAAGATATTTGTACAGTTTGAAAAGGGAAGCAATAAGGCTGAGGCGATCATACCGGGATGTGTTTTTATTTCAAACACCGGCTTTGGCGATGATGAACTTGACGAACTTAAGGCATGGTTAAAAGAAAGACAGTCTGAGGTTCTTGAACAGGCAAAGGCACTCAGTGTAATGAAAGCCTTTTTAGGTGAGGATCCTCATAAAAGCAGAATAAAGTAAAATGAAATTACCAGAATTATATGATAAAAAAAAGATAGATTTCAACAATCTTCTTTTTAATGATAAAGCGATATGGGCCCTCCTTATACCGCTTATAGCAGAGCAGATATTAAATTCCCTTATGGGCATGGCAGACACGATGATGCTAAGCCGGTGGAGTGCAGTTGCAATGAGTGCGGCGAGTCTTGTGGACTCATTGAATACACTTCTTATCCAGGTTTTCAATGCTCTTGCAGTGGGAGCGTCTATAGTATGCTCCCAGTATATAGGTCATAAAGATAACAGAAATGCTAATAAGGCAGCCTGTCAGGTCACATTTACGATGGCTGCGATTTCAGTAACCATAACAGCTATATGTCTTATTTTTGCAAGACCTATATTAACTATTGTTTTCGGTGCAATAGAAGATGAAGTAATGAAGGATTGCCTTATTTATTTCCTTATTACTGCTTCGTCATACCCATTTATGGCGCTTGGAAATGCCGCGTCGGCATTATTCAGGGCTGGAGGGGAAAGCCGTTTTCCTATGATGGTCGCAATGTCTACAAACGGCCTTAATATAGTTGGAAATGCCTTGCTTATTTTCGGTTTCAGATTCGGTATCATGGGCGCAGCTATTTCAACCTTGGTGTCAAGGATCTTGTATATGCTTATCCTGTATGGAGCACTGAGGAGGCCTAAGCAGATAATAGTCATAAGAGACTACAGGATATTGCCTGACTGGGATATGATACAGAGAATCCTTGGAATAGGTATACCTTCCGGTGTGGAAAATGGTATGTTCCAGTTTGGAAAGTTAATGATACAGTCAAGTGTCGCCACTCTTGGTACGGTGGCAATTTCTGCAAATGCCATGACTATAATCCTTGAAAGTCTCAATGGTATAGCGGGTGTCGGTGTGGGGCTCGGCCTTATGACAATTGCAGGTCAGGCAATGGGCGCCGGCAGAATAGAAGAAACAAAGTATTATATTGTAAAGCTTGATAAGATAGCAGGAATACTTGTTGCAGGAAGCTGCCTTGTGGTGCTTGTTCTTTCATATCCTATCTGCCTTATCGCCGGCATGAGCAGCGAGGCAATAAAGCTTACGATGGGAATGATAATCTTTGTAACGATCACCAAGCCATTGTTCTGGGTACTTTCATTTACTACGCCGAATGGACTGAGAGCGGCAGGTGATGTAAAATATACAATGATAGTAAGTACAATGTCTATGTGGTTTTGCAGAGTCCTTTCTGCTGTGATTCTCATAAGGGTCTTTGGCGTAGGACCAATAGCAGTCTGGATTGGCATGGCAATCGACTGGGGCGTCAGAGCGCTTATTTTCTCACATAGATTTTTTACAGGAAAGTGGATAAAGAGGGTAATTGATTGATGAACGGACAGATTGATGTAATTGATGTAAAATCAGAAATACTTGAGGATAACGGAATTGAAGGCGATAAGGTACGTGCTTATATGAAGGAAAAAGGCACCTACCTTGTTAATCTTATGAGTTCTCCGGGTTCAGGAAAGACAACAACACTTGTAAATGTGATAAAGGCTCTTAAAGATGAATTTAGAATTGGCATTGTTGAGGCTGATGTGGATTCGGATGTGGATGCCAGAACTGTTACCGAGGCCGGCGCAAGAGCAGTTCAGCTTCATACAGGTGGAAGCTGTCATCTTGATGCGATAATGGCAAAAGAAGGCCTTGAAAAGCTTGACACAGGCAATCTTGATCTTGTTATCGTGGAAAACGTAGGAAATCTTGTATGTCCGGCAGAGTTTGATATCGGAGCAAATAAAAGGGTAGTCATCCTTTCAGTGCCTGAAGGAGATGACAAACCCCTTAAATATCCGCTTATGTTCTCTGTTGCAGATGCTGTGATAATAAATAAGATGGATACGCTTCCATACTTCGATTTTGATATGGAGCGTTTTAAGAAAAATCTTGCAGAGAAGAATGGTAGAAATGTACCGGTTTTCCCTGTTTCAGCACTTTCAGGAGAAGGAATGAAAGCCTTTACAGACTGGCTTACAGGCGAGGTGCACCAGACTCTTCATCATTCGTAAGAGTTTGTCTCAAGGTGACCTTTTCACCTGAAATATTGAATGATACAGAAGCCTTCGAGAGGATTTCCTCGTCGGAGGCTTTTTTTCGCATTGTGATCACCCTGATAAGGATATAGGAAATAAGAAAACCTATCGCAAATGAAAATATTATAAGAAAAACTATGTTTATTGCAGTAAGATTAGTCATTTTTGGCGGTTGCCTCCATGGTATTTTCTAAAGGAGAAAGAGCATTTTCTGTGAGAATAGCCCCGTTTCCTTTTGTTGTTGCAAGTAAGTTATATTGTATTATTTCAACAAAGATTGAAATAATGGAAACAATATTTAAAAGCATTGCTCCGATAAAATACAGGTCGTTGTTATCAGGGCTTGCAAGGTAAATAGTGATCGCAAATGTCATGGCTGCAAGTTCTGCCAAGAACAGCGGCAGGTAGCGTGGACGCAGCTTTTTTATAGCATAGATAAGGCAGGAAACTATGCCGATAAAAGGTATCAGCCATGCAGAAAAAATTGCAAGAACAGTCAGCACAAGAAGGCTTGTTCCGCCTACCGCAAGATAGAAGAAAAAGTTCTTTGCATTGTTTTTTTTGTCTATATCTGTTGCCGTATCAAAAAGCCTTAAAACTCTTTCTGTAAAGGATATATGAATCTTATCATTTTTCCTTTTTTTTCGCCGGTAGCCACTTCTCTTTGCAAGAGCGCCGCAATTATAAAGATAGATTATATCTACAGACATGGCAAGACAGGCACTTACCCACATCCAAGTCCATTCTGACAGGTTAAGCAAGGTTGAAATGAGTACAAAGGCTATTAAAGCAAATATGGTTGAAAGAATGGTAGTCTTTAAAAGGTTTACCGGCAGATCTGCGGAAACTTTGCCGGTGACTCCATTTACAAAGCCGTAGCTTACCCTGTCAAATGACTTCATAACAAGCATCCATACAGGTAAGAGTGCCGGAACAAGGCATATATCAAGTTCTGGAAAAAGGTCTTTTAAATCTTTTTTGTCAGGCACCTTAAGACTGAACTGGCTTAAGGCATCTGTTTTCTGTATCTTTTCAAATATGTCGTTTGCAATAAAGTTTATCGCATCCTCTTTAAAATTTTCACTTCCATAAACAAAAGGAAGAATTGCTGCATCTGTGAGGCCACTTTCATCATACCCTGTGAGAACTGAGGCAGGGTACGGGGCAAGCTCGCGCGCGCGGTTCTCTTCTATAAGGTTTGTTGCCGAAAATATAATGCCGTTATATGAAGCAGAAAGGTTAAGTGATACATCAAATATATTTGTCACCTCTCTGTTATCATTTTTATGGGATTCACTTCCAGTCAAGGTAAGAGGTCCATCAGCATTAAGTTTCACTATCCAGCATGGAATGTATATTTTTTTAAATTCATCAAGATTCGAGGGAATCCTGAATTTTATTTCTGAAAGCTTTGCCGTCTTTACTTTTTTAAGATAGTTTTTTTTGGCATCTTCCTTTGAAAGGGTAAAAGGAACGATTATTTCTGGTTTAATGTTCATGTATTCTCCTTAAAGTTTACGGATATAGTACTATAGTAATCCATAATCAAAAGATATGCAAACTATATCCGAAAATGGGTTGACATTGAGGACTCAATGATTTATTATGCATAATAACAAGAGATAAATGTATAAATATACATTTTAACTGATTATTTCTGTATAAAGTTTAATGAAAAGGAATAAACAGTAAAGAAAAGGAGAAAAATATGGAAAAGAAAGACATTAAAAAGGTTGTACTTGCATATTCTGGAGGTCTTGATACATCTATTATCATTCCATGGCTTAAGGAAAATTATAATAACTGTGAAGTTGTTGCCGTTTCAGCCGATGTAGGTCAGAAGGATGAACTCGACGGACTTGAAGAAAAGGCAAAGAAGACAGGCGCTTCAAAGCTTTATATATTGGATCTTACAGAAGACTACGTTGACAATTATATCATTCCTACCATGAAGGCGGGAGCAAGATATGAGACCTATCTTCTTGGTACATCTACAGCAAGACCATGCATTGCAAAGGCACTTGTAGATATTGCAAAGAAGGAAAATGCAGATGCAATCTGTCATGGATGTACAGGCAAAGGAAATGACCAGGTAAGATTTGAGCTTGCTATCAAACATTTTGCTCCGGATATGCCTATCATAGCGCCTTGGCGTGAATGGGACATTCAGAGTCGTGACGAGGAGATTGATTATGCCGAGGCACATAATATCCCGCTTAAGATAAATCGTGAGACCAATTACAGCAAGGATAAGAACCTCTGGCATCTGTCACATGAAGGACTTGACCTTGAAGACCCTGGTTGTGAGCCGAAATACGAGGAAAAGGGATTTCTTGAACTTGGAGTGTCTCCGATAAATGCACCAGACAGACCAACTTATGTTACTCTTGAATTTGAGCAGGGTGTACCGGTTGCTTTCAACGATAAGAAAATGAGTGCAAAGGAGATCATCCTTCTCTTAAATGAGATTGGCGGGGCAAACGGCATAGGTCTTCTCGACATTGTAGAGAACAGACTTGTCGGCATGAAGAGCCGCGGCGTTTATGAGACTCCTGGCGGAACAATCCTTTATGAGGCACATGAATATCTTGAAACAGTCACTCTTGATAAGCTTACTCTTCATGAAAAACAGAAGCTTTCTTATGTCTTTGCAGACCTTGTATATAATGGACAGTGGTTCTCTCCTTTAAGAGAAGCTCTTTCAGCCTTTGTAGACAAGACACAGGAGAGGGTAACAGGTAAGGTAAAGCTTAAGCTTTATAAGGGAAATATAATAAAGGCGGGTGTCTGGAGCAAGTATTCACTTTATTCAGATGAACTTGCAACCTTTGGTGTCAGTGATTACGATCAGTCAGATGCCAGTGGCTTCATAAATCTTTTTGGACTTCCTGACACAGTACAGGCAAGAGTAAATGCTAAAAACGGAGAACTCTGATAATGGAAAAATTATGGGCGGGTCGCACAGACGGCAATATGGATAAATTTGCGGATGAATTTAATTCATCGATAGGATTTGACAAAAGGCTTTACAGACATGATATTACCGGAAGCATCGCCCATGCAAAGATGCTTGGCAGGCAGGGGATAATAAGCAAAGAGGACTGCGAGCTGATCATAGAGGGCTTAAGCGGAATATTAAAGGATATAGAAGAAGGTACACTTGCAATCGACTCTACGGCTGAAGATATCCACATGTTTGTGGAAGCGGTCCTTACCGAAAGAATAGGAGATGCCGGCAAAAGGCTTCATACAGCAAGAAGCAGAAATGATCAGGTAGCTCTTGATATGAAGATGTACATAAGGGAAGAGTGCGGGGAGATAATAAGTCTTTTATCTGAACTTATAGAAACAACTGCAGATAAGGCGGCAGAGTATAAGACGGCGATAATGCCGGGCTATACTCATCTGCAGCGTGCTCAGCCTGTAAATTTTGCTCATCATCTGCTTGCGTACTGTCAGATGCTCTTGCGTGATATAAGCAGATTTGAGGATACGAGAAGGAGACTTAACGTAAGCCCTATCGGTTCGTGTGCATTGGCAGGAACGACCTATGACACAGACAGGGAATATGAGGCAAAACTCTTATCCTTCGATACAATAGCTCTCAATTCCATGGATGGAGTGTCGGATAGAGATTTTGTGGTTGAAATGCTTGCTGATATCTCGCTTGTCATGGTTCACCTTTCAAGGTTTGCAGAGGAAATGATTCTCTGGTCATCATGGGAGTTTAGATTTGTCGAACTTTCAGATGATTTTACGACAGGATCTTCCATAATGCCGCAGAAGAAAAATCCTGATATGGCAGAACTTGTAAGAGGAAAGACCGGCAGGGTGTTCGGCGATCTTATGGGTATGCTTACGGTGTTAAAAGGACTTCCGCTTGCCTATAATAAGGATATGCAGGAGGATAAAGAAGGAGTCTTCGATGCCATAGATACAGTGATCATGTGCATTAAGATCTTCACAGGAATGGTAGGAACGATGAAAGTCCGTGAGGACAACATGCTTGCAGCGGCAAAGCATGGATTTATCAATGCTACAGACCTTGCAGATTACCTTGTTAAAAAAGGACTTCCTTTCAGAAGTGCCTACAAGATTTCCGGTGAAATAGTCACATGGTGTATGGATAGTGGTCATGTTCTTGAAAATGTTCCGCTTGAAGAATATAAGAAGTATTCCGATCTGTTTGATGAGGATGTTTACGAAGCTGTAGACCTTAAAACCTGCGTTGAAAAGAGGATTTCAGCAGGCGGACCGGGGGAGCGTTCAATTGACAGGCAACTTGAACATATAAAGGATTCTTTGATGTGTTTTAAATGAGGGGATAAAGCATAGATTATGAGATCATTTTTGAAGCTTTTAGATTATACGCCGGAAGAGATAGAAGAATACCTTGAGACTGCTGCACATTTTAAGAAAGAAAAAAAGGAAGGAATACCTCACAGACTTTGTGAAGGAAAGAACATTGCCCTTATATTTGAAAAAACAAGTACAAGGACGAGATGTTCCTTTGAAGTGGCGGCAGCAGACCTTGGTATGCATACTACTTATCTGGATCCTACAGGCTCTCAGATAGGGAAAAAAGAAAGCATAGCAGATACCGCAAGAGTGCTGGGCAGGATATATGACGGGATTGAATACAGGGGCTTCGGGCAGGAGGTAGTAGAAGATCTTGCAAAGTATTCGGGAGTGCCTGTGTTCAACGGACTCACAAATGAGTTTCATCCGACCCAGATTCTTGCAGATTTTCTTACAATAAAGGAGCATTTTGGAAAGCTTAAGGGAATAAAGCTTGTATATATGGGCGATGCCAGATATAACATGGGTAATTCCCTCATGGTAGGTTCTGCAAAAATGGGGCTTGATTTTACTGCCTGTGCTCCTGCTTATTATTTTCCGGATAAGGCTCTTATAAATGAGTGCGAGGAAATCGCAAAGGAAACAGGAGCCACACTTCATTTTGAAACAGATCCTCACAAGGCTGTGGCTGGTGCAGATGTGATCTACACTGATGTGTGGGTTTCCATGGGAGAGCCGGATGAGGTCTGGACAAAGAGAATAAAAGACCTTATGCCTTATCAGGTAAACATGGATATAATGAACGAAGCGGGAGAGCAGTGCAGGTTTATGCATTGCCTGCCGGCTTTTCATGATCTTGGTACAAAGGTCGGACGTGAGATTCATGACAAATTTGGCATAGATGCGATGGAAGTGACTGACGAGGTATTTGAATCAGAACGTTCTATAGTTTTTGATGAAGCAGAAAATAGAATGCATACCATAAAGGCAGTTATGTATAACTGTCTAAAAGAAGATTAAGAAAAAAGAAGTGCCACTTTATGTGGCACTTTCTGTTGTATTGCTAAGGGATATAACATATTCGATCAAGGCATCCATTCTCTCCCCGGTTTTTGCGGAGACAGGAAATATTTTTATTTTAGGGTTTAATGCTCTTACCCGTTCGGTAAGCTTATCCATGTTGAAATTAAATGCAGGGAGTGTATCTATCTTTGATACAATGAGTGCATCACTTTCGCGGAACATCAGAGGGTATTTTAGCGGTTTGTCATCCCCTTCAGGCACGGAGAGGATCATGATTTTTTTGTGGGCGCCGGTATCAAATTCGGCAGGACATATAAGATTTCCTACATTTTCAAGGAAAACTACGTCTGTGCCGTCAAGGTCAAGGCCGCAAAGCCCTCTTCTTGTCATTCCGGCATCCATGTGGCACATTCCGTCTGTATGTACCTGTATGGCTTTTGCACCAAGCTTTTCAATACTTACAGCATCGACATCACCGTCTATATCAGCTTCAAGGACAGCTATATTAAGCTTCCCCTTTGTGTCTTTTATAAGTTTTGATAAAAGAGTGGTCTTGCCCGAACCGGGAGAACTCATGAGATTGATGAGCACAACCCCTTTCTTTGCAAGGTCACGCCTTAAATCATTGGCATCTCTGTCATTTGAATCGGTAACACTTTTGTTTAATTCTATTACTTTCATTTTTGTTTCAAACTTTCCTTACATCATCAGGTATTTTTCTGCGGTATTTATTATAACATCCGTAACACCAAGACTGCAATAGTTCCGGTAATCAATGTCACAAAGCTTTTTGCCGCTGTTATATAAAGGCTCCTCCATGTTCCAGACCCTTATAATTGAATTATCCTTCTTTGCCTTATCGATTAATTCCGCCTTTTCTTTTAACAGGCTTACAATGTAAGGGTGAAATGCATCGCAGTCTGTCACAGGGTCACCGCATATACCCTCTTTGATCGTTTTACTAAGCTTCCTCGCAAGCATGCCAGTCTTAACTGAAGAGTCGATCCTCTTCATCTCTTTTATAGATTCGGCAAGGAAAGAAGAGTATACTATGTTTTTTTGAAGCCCGTATTTGTTTACAAGGTCATAGACCTCCTTTTCGATTCCGGGGTACCTTACGATACTTGTTTTTAGCTCGATATTTATAAGCAAACCATTTTCACAATAAGGCTTAAGGGCATAAAGAACTTGCTCCATAGTTGGGATAAAGGGTTTTACATGCAGGCTGAAATCAGCATAGTCGCTGTTATTATCGGAAAGCTCTGAATAATCCAAGCCGTCACCGAGAATTTCCTTATATAAAGAAGCGATCCCTGCATTTTTAGAGCAAAGAGCAGCGCGCCTTTTTGGAGCATCGACATCCTTTTTGAATTTAAGCCTTTGAAGTTCATCCAAAGTTTGCTCTGCAATCTGCCCTGTTCCCTCGGTGACTCTGTCGACTGTTTCATCATGGAAGACAACGAGCTGTCCGTCCTTTGTTCTCTGTACATCAAGTTCAATTCCGGTTATTCCGGGAACTTTTGCCGCAGCAAGAAAGGATATCAGTGTGTTTTCGGGAAAGTTCATTGAAAGCCCTCTGTGTGCCCAGATCTTAACCTGTCTTTTTTCTTCTTTTGATGGAATTTTATATATCTCATTTGCAAAAAGCGTTTTTTCTGTATTATCCATATTATCACCTCTGAATTTTATTATATCCTTCGGCTTCTACTTGTCAATCACCATCATTTTGACATGGCTTTCAATCTATGGTATTATTATAAGAATGTTTGTAGGTCGAAAGATTAAGTGTTTGAAACTTAATCAAAGGAGGGAATATGAATTTAAAAAAGAGACTTGCTGCTACTCTTGTTGCAGTGCTTGCTATTTCAACGATTGCAGCATGTGGAAAAAAGAATAATGCATCAAGTGAAAAAAGCAGTTCTGTTTCATCGCTTATTTCAGACGTAAAAGTTACAAGTGAAAGTTCCGTTGCACCGTCAAGCGATGTCAAGTCATCTGGCAACGATAAGAGTGAGAGTATCAGTTCAGAAAAAAGCAGCACAGATCCGGAAACTTCAAGCGAGAGTCTTTCGCCAAACCGTGCATCTTCAGCTCTTATCCCATCAAATCAGATAACAGAGGCGGATGAAGAAACTGTTTACAATGCCCTTGAATACATAGCAGGTACTGTCGAAATAGGAACAGCTGGAAGCTCTCTTAAGACTGTTGATGCAGCGTCATATACTCTGGATTTCAGTATAATAACCAACATCTCAAACGAGGATATTGAGAGGATATCAAAGGAATACATATCAGGAGTATTTGAACCAAATCAGTTTAAAGAACAGATGGATGCGCTGGTTGCCTGTGCAAAGGAGCTTGTTTCAGGTGACAAAAAAGAAGTAAAGGAAAGACTTGAAGAAGCAGGCGTTCCTGATTCTGATTACCCATGGAATGGGTACGATATGGGCGTGCTTGAAGCTATGCAGAAAGCTGCCACAGCTGCCGCAGAAGGAAAATAGAACAAAGAGTCGCATCCACGCGGAGCGTTTTTTAATTTATAGGAATTCCGGAGGAATTTCCTATAAATTAAAAGCTCCCTGCCATGTATGTAAGGCAGGGAGCTTTTATATTTCACCCCCAGATAAGTCTGTGCCATTTTTCAAGCTGCTCATCAGTCATGAAACCATTGCTGGTTCCTACGAAACCGATCTTGTAGGAAGCAAAGAGAAGAGCGTCCTTAATGGAAACAACAGGATCTTTTGTCTTTGCATATCTGTGCGCGAAACATGCACATAATGCATTGCCTGCTCCTGCAGTACTTAAAACCTGATTTGTAGCAACAGAATCATATTTTGCTATGGTTCCGGTTGTCTTATCAAACATTATAAGACCGTCACGTCCGAGAGAAAGTACAATGATATCGTTATTGTACTTGTTTTCTATATCTTTGATAAAATCATACGGGTCTTCATCAAGATAGGTGTCTGCAAAGAATATGATATCTGAATTTCCCAGGAAATCGGTGTTGTATTTTTCCTTTTCTCTGCGGAATGCATGGAATTTTGTTATTATCTGTTTGTTCTGCTCTTTTGCGGCCTGTATCATCGGACGGCAGAAATTGGCATTTGAGAGCATTACGATATCTGCCTCTGCTATAAGAGGAGAGACCATAGACATATCGTAGCTTACATCAGTAATATTTTTGGAATCCTCAAATATCTGTTCATTTCTTTTCTTATCAAAGAATATGACAGCTTCAGGTGTAGCATCAAGCAGAGGAAGCACATAATCTGTTGAAACATTTACCTTTCTGTCCGGCGGATTGAATATTGCCATGTTCTGGTCTCGTCCTACCATAGAAAGAAATGTTACTTCATCACCGAGCCATGTTAACGCAAGTGATTCATTGTAGGCATCACCGCCAATTGACGAGTGAATGGAATTTGGAAGATAGACAAGCTGCTCGCTTGTGAGAGGAAGCTTATCTACACCAAGAATGGTTTCAATCTGCGAAAAGCCTGCAACTACATATTTGCTCATAATCTTCTCCCTTTCAACTAGAACCCATCGCCCGTTCTATGAGCGAAGGCTGTATCGTATATTGTGTTTTGCGCAGTGAAAGCGCGACTATATTCTTAAAAAAATTATACCCTTTAAGCAAAATTTTTACAATATGCTATTTATAAAGTTTGTATAGAAATTTCTTTTTTTATATTAAGCAAATTAAGGACTAGCCGGCCATGCTTTATCGCTCTCGCGATGGCCGGCAGAGTGTATTACCGGACTCTGTCCGATAATACAATATAAGGACTAGCCGGCCATGCTTTATCGCTCTCGCGATGGCCGGCAGAGTGTATTACCGGACTCTGTCCGATAATACAATATATAGTAAGCGAAGAAAATAATTGCGGATAGAGTCTGATCTATCCAGCATGTAAATGAAATTACTTATTTCGTTTACGATATTGCAATAAGTTTGTCAGTAGTATAAAATTGTAACAGTGGTGTCTTTAGACCAAAGTTTGTAACGAACATATATGGAATATAGTACACTTTTACAACAATTCATGATAGGAGAGTTAAATGAAGGCAAAATTTTCACCGTATCTTACCAGCATTGCTGACGGTATGAAGAAGGTAATTGCCATACTTGGTGAAAAGTATGATTATGTCAGCGTTCTTTCAACCGATTCCATCGGCTGGGGCATGCAGGCAACGAAAACAGTCATGACTATCCAGAACGAGACCATGACCACTGAGAGGGGCAATGTAATAAGAGTCTGCAAGGATGGACTTTACAGCGAGTATTCTTTCAACCAGTTTGACCCGAGGAATCCGGAAAAAACAGCCAAAGAGGCAATAGAGGCAATAGAGGCGCAGCTTGCTCTTGTCGAGGCTACCGGAAGCGAGGTTTATAAGACAGACGTGCTTTCGAATGAACCATGCACACTTATGGTTGAATTTGACACAGAACAGACACCTGAAGACTGCGATCAGGATAAGGTAATGCAGGGACTTGTTGAAATAAAGGAAGAAGCATTAAAGCTTGAACCGGATCTTATAGAAATATCAGTAGGTCTTCAGTCCACGCATATTTCAAAGATGTTCCTTACAAAGAACCGTGATATGCGCCAGAGTTACGTTTATTCAGAAGGCCATGTCTACCCGGTAATGTTTGCAAATGGCAAGAATGTCATGAGTTATGAGGGCAAGAGCGGCCGCAAGGGCCCGGAACTTATAAATGAACTTAAAGGCGTTGTAAAGGAAGCTGTTGAAAATACAAAGGCAATAAGCAATGCAAAGCCTGTAGAACCGGGCGAGTACGATATCATCACATCACCGGAAGTAACGGGACTTATAGCACATGAGGCTTTCGGGCATGGCGTTGAAATGGATATGTTCGTGAAGGAGCGTGCCCTTGGCGCAAAGTATATCGACAAGCGTGTCGGTTCAGATCTTGTTACCATGCATGAAGGTGCAAAATGCGCAGAAGATGTTACAAGCTATGCTTTTGATGATGAAGGAAACCTTGCAGGAGATGTGGTTGAAATAGACCATGGCATCTTAAAGACAGGTATCTGCGATGCCCTTTCTGCCCTTCGTCTTGGCACAAGGCCTACAGGCAACGGCAAGCGTGAGAATTTTGAACATAAAGTCTATACAAGAATGACAAATACCATCTTTGATTCAGGTGACAGCAAGCTTGAGGATATGATAGCAAGCATTGAATCAGGTTATCTGTTAAAGGGTATGTCATCAGGTATGGAGGACCCTAAGCATTGGGGAATCCAGTGCCTTGTAAGCTGTGGCCTTGAAATAAAGGGAGGCAAGCTTACCGGTAAGGTTGTTGCACCTATTGTCATGACAGGTTATGTTCCTGACCTTTTAGGTTCTATCAGCATGCTTTCCGATGATCGTGAAGTTTTCGGAAATGGAGGATGCGGTAAGGGTTATAAAGAATGGGTCAAGGTTTCAGATGGCGGCCCATATCTTAAAGCGAGAGCGAGGTTAGGATGATGCAGGAATATATTAAGGAATTACTTAAAACTTCTAAGGCTGATGCATGGGAAATTAAAAATACAACTACAGAAGGCTGGGAATTTTATTTTATAAGACATAAGCTTGACCAGAATCGTGTAAAGCATGTTGAGCATACTATGGTCACTGTTTATAAGAAGAGTGAAGACGGTAAGATCATGGGCGGGGCTACAGGTGAGATAGCGCCGACAGCCGACAGGGAAAGTGTTGAAAAGATGATCGCAACGCTTTTAAAGCAGGCAGAACTGGTAAAGAATCCTGTTTATGAGCTTAATTCACCTTCTGAGGCAAAAGCTACGATCAAAAATAAGGGAAACAATGTTTCACTCATCTGCGGCGACTTTATAGATGCAATGAAACATGTTTCTGAAACACCTACAGAAGATATCAATTCATACGAAATCTTTGTAAATGGTGATACGACCCGCTATATGAATTCTAATGGAATCGATATCACAACAAGCGCTCCTTCTTCATTTATCGAGGTAGTTGTAAATGCAAGAAAGGATGATCATGAGATAGAGCTTTACCGCAGTTACAAGTCCGGTACCTGCGATAGAAAGTATCTTTTAAGCGACATTGAAAAGACACTTGCCTATGGAAAAGACAGGCTTGTTGCAGAACCTACACCGGATCTTAAGAAGGCAGCAGTTCTTTTTTCGACAAAGGATGCTGTAGAGATATATAGCTTCTTCGCGGATCAGTGCAGTGCTGCCCTGAAGTACAGGGGCATTTCCAAGGTAGAGGTCGGCAAGGACTTTATAGAGGATGTAAAGGGAGATAAGGTAAGCGTAAGGACAGTAAAAGAACTTGAAAATTCTTCCAACAATGCGGATTTCGACAGAGAAGGCGCACTTGTAAGGGATGTGGAACTTATAAGCGGCAATGTGGTTAAAAATATACTGGGAACACGCCAGTATTCACAGTACCTTGGTCTTGAGAATTCATTTATACCTGGCAACTTTGTTGCCGAAGGCGGTACAAGAACAGATGAGGAACTTCGTTCAGGCAGCGTTCTTGAAATAGTGGAATTCTCAGACTTCCAGGTAGACCCGATGTCAGGCGACCTTGCAGGAGAGATCAGACTTGGTTACTGGCATGACGGCAATCAGGTTAAAATAGTATCCGGCGGCTCCATTTCAGGAAATATGAAGGAACTTGCAAAGGATATGTATCTTTCAAAGAATCAGGCTCAGTATAATAATTATAAGATACCTTCCCTTACAAGAATCGAAGGTGTCCAGATTACTGGGATAAGTGAATAAAAAGTTTTTGGGGCAATCAGATAAAGACTGGTTGCCCTTCTTTTTGGAGATAAGCTAAAATGAATGAAATGAAAAGTAAATTTTGGACAAGAGGGATCGTAGTTCTTATTACAGCCTTCTTTTGCTGCACCCTTTGGGGAAGTGCATCTCCTGCTATAAAGATAGGATATAAACTCTTTGATATAGAGGCAGATGATACAGCCTCAAGAATCCTTTTTGCAGGAATAAGATTTATGATCGCAGGAGTAATGGTGATCTTAACAGGGAGCTTTATGGCAAAAAAGGTGCTTATTCCAAGGATAGTCTCGATAAAATATGTTGCTGTTCTTGCTATGTTTCAGACAATAATTCAATATATATTTTTCTATATGGGACTGGCACATACATCAGGAGTGAGAGGCTCTATAATAAATGCAGCAGGAAGCTTTTTTAGCATATTTTTGGCAGTTGCAGTATTTCACTTTGAAAAGCTTACTTTAAGAAAAGTTATAGGGAGTATCCTTGGCTTTGCAGGAGTTCTTCTTGTAATAACAGGAGGCAATCTTTCTTTTATGGAAGGCAGTGTTTCTCTGCAGGGAGAAGGCGCCCTTCTTATGGCATGTCTTGCCAGTGCCTTTGCAGGCTGTTTTATAAAGCTTTTTTCGAGTAAGGAAGATCCAGTTACTTTAAGCGGTTGGCAGTTTCTTATAGGCGGAACAGTAATGACTATCGTGGGATATTGTTTTGGAGGACACTTTGGCAGTATATCTTCTGCGGCAGTTAGTCTTATTATATACATGGGATTTATTTCGGCAGGAGCCTATACACTTTGGGGCATACTTTTAAAGTACAATCCTGTAAGTCTTGTTACAGTTTTAGGCTTTATAAATCCTGTCATGGGCGTTATCCTTTCTGCAATATTTTTAGGAGAACAAAGCGAGGCAGCAAATATAACAGGGATATTTGCTCTTGTTTTGGTATGTGCAGGGATAATAGTTGTGAATACATCTTTAGAGCGTAAGAGCAGAGGAAAATAACTTCTTTAGAAAAAGCTTGACGGATACCGGTAATAATGATAAACTGAAATTAATCGGAAACGTTTCCAAAACTTGTGCTTTTGCGGAGCAAAAGTGCTAAGTATCAGCTTTACTGATACAGTACAAAGAAATGAACCATCATTAAGGAGAAGCTTATGAGGCGAGCAGGAATACTTATGGCGGTCAGTTCACTTCCGTCAAAATACGGTATCGGGTGTTTTTCTAAAGAAGCTTGTGAATTTGTAGACTGCCTTGTGAATGCAGGTCAGAGTATATGGCAGATACTTCCGTTAGGACCTACAAGCTATGGTGACAGTCCATACCAGTCATTTTCAACCTTTGCCATCAATCCATATTTTATAGATCCTGAAACTCTGATATCATACGGATGGATCACTGAAGAAGATTGCAATGAGTATGACTGGGGAAAAAAGAGTGACAGAGTTGACTATGCTGCTGTCTATGCTGCACGATTCAAACTTTTAAAGAAAGCATTTACGGCAGCTAAAAAGAAGAACGACAGTAAGGTAACAAAAGCATTTTTATCATTTAAAAATGAAAATGAATTCTGGCTTCCTGATTATGCACTTTTCATGGCACTTAAGGATGCACATGACGGCAAGGCATGGAGTGAATGGGAAGAAGAACTTAAGGTAAGGAAAGAAGGAGCTCTTAAGGAGGCTTTTAAGAAATACGCTGACGAAGTCGAATTTTACGAATTTCTTCAGTTTGAAGCAGCGAGAGAATGGAAGGCTGTAAAAGATTATGCGAATGAAAAGGGCATAAGCATAGTGGGAGATATACCGATCTATGTTGCGTTTGATTCGTCTGATGCATGGGCAGCGCCTGAACTTTTCCAGTTTAAGGATATGGAACCGGTTGCAGTAGCAGGATGCCCTCCGGATGCATTTACAGCGGATGGACAGCTTTGGGGCAATCCTCTTTACAACTGGCCTTACCATAAGGAAACTGGCTATGCATGGTGGATGAAGCGTCTGGGACACTCATTTGAGATTTATGATATAGTCCGTATAGATCATTTCAGAGGTTTTGATGCTTACTATTCAATACCTTATCCTGCTGAAAATGCAAGAAAAGGGAAGTGGGTGAAGGGTCCGGGCTATGACCTTTTTAAGACAATGAAGGAAAGATTAGGAGATCACCCTGTTATTGCAGAGGATTTAGGCTTCCTTACAGCTTCGGTAAAGAGACTTGTTAAGAAGACAGGGTATCCGGGTATGAAGGTGCTGCAGTTTGCATTTAATGCAGGAGAGGATTCAGACTACCTTCCGCATAATTTCAACCCGAATACAGTTGTATATACAGGAACTCACGATAACGATACGACTCTTTCGTGGTATGAGGGGCTTAAGGCAGCTGATAAGAAGATGGCAGATAAGTATCTTGGCATTCCGAAAGATGAAAAGAAGGCAGAAATACCTTGGTATATGATAAAAGCAGCTTATGCAAGTGTAAGTGAACTTGCTGTCATCCCTATGCAGGATGTACTTTCACTTGGCGGAGCAGCTCGTATGAATTTTCCTTCTACCCTTGGCGGCAATTGGGAATGGAGAATGAAGAGCGGCGCATTTACAAAGGCAAAGCAGAGAAAACTTCGCGATCTTGCAGAAACATATTGGCGTAAATGAGGATTTGATATGGCAAAGATCACTATAAAGGATATCGCAAAGATGTGTGGTGTCGGAGTTTCAACAGTTTCAAGAACCTTAAACGGCCATCCGGATGTTAATCCTGAAACAAGGGCAAAGATACTTGAGACAGTTGAAAAGATGAATTATGTTCCGAATAATTCAGCAAGAAATCTTGGTAGAAATGATTCTGCCTCAATCGCAATACTTGTAAAGGGAGCTTCGAATACACTCTTTTCATCGATGATAAGCACTATAGAGTATGATGCAAAAGAAAGAGGGTATTCTGTTGTTCTTCATAGTGTAGGCTTTTATGAGGACGAGATCGATGTTGCAAGAGAGCTTGTAAAGGAAAAGAGACTTCGCGGAATAATCTTTCTCGGAGGTTTCTCGCTTCACAGTGATGAGAAACTTAAGGAACTTGGTGTGCCTTTTGTACTTGTTACAACCGGTTATGTAACAGAACGTTTCAGCAGAAATGTCTACTCTACAGTTTCGGTGGATGATGCCGCCGAGGGCGAGAAGATGACCAACTACCTTATTAAGACAGGACATAGAAAAATAGCTATTTTAGGACCTGATCCGCACGATAATTCGGTAGGAAGCCTCCGTCTTGCCGGATATAAGAGGGCATTGACTTCGAATGGTATAGATTTCAACGATAAACTTATCATACCTATGGATCATGATACTGCAGATTATACTATGGAGAATGGCTATGCGGCAATGAGCAATTTCCTCAAAGAGGGCATTAAGATTTCCGCTGTTTTTGCTATTTCTGATACTCTTGCGCTTGGTGCTGCGAGAGCGATATATGATGCAGGGCTCAGGATTCCTGAGGATATTGCGGTTGCTGGTTTCGATGGCATTCCAGCCTGCAAGTATTATGTGCCGAGCATTACGACAATAAGACAGCCGCTTTATGACATGGCAAAGGAGTCCGCAAGGATACTTTTTGATGTCATAGATAAAAAGGGTGAGCACATGCATGAAGTCTTCCCAGGCGAACTTATCATAGGCGAGTCAACAGAAGTGTGAAGTTTTCTTTCTTATCGTAAACGAAATAAACATTTTCGCTTACGATAAAAGTCGTCGAAAAATAAAGTCGGATAGAGCAAGCTCTATCCGACTTTATTTCCCTTATACACTATATTGCCATATTGTGGAAAAACTTACTTTTTTGTGATAAACTTGATTACAAAGAAAGGAGCAGCGTGTCTGCTCCTTTTTGCGTGGCCCAATATTTTGCATGAAAAGGAAAGTAAGAATGCCAGTATTTAAAAGAAGGAAAACTAAACCGGAAGCATACGCTTATGTACGGGTAAGTACTATGGAGCAGAACGAGGACAGACAGATGGATGCTATGAAAGCTGTTGGTATAAGAGAATCCCATATTTACCTTGAAAAAAAGTCCGGAAAAGATTTTGACCGTCCTGAATACAGGAAACTTGTAAAAATGATGAAGGAAGGTGATGTTCTTTATATTTTAAGTATAGACAGACTTGGCAGAAATTATGATGAGATAAGAGAGCAGTGGCGTTTACTTACAAAGATAAAGAAAGTAAATATAGTGGTCTTAGATATGCCTCTTCTTGACACAAGACAGTATAAAGACTTAGTCGGCACACTTATCAGTGATCTTGTATTAGAGCTGCTTGCCTATGTTGCAGAAAGTGAAAGAGCTTCTATAAGTGAAAGAACCAGACAGGGGCTTAAGGCTGCTAAGAAGCGGGGAGCAAGGCTTGGAAGACCAAGACTTCATTTTAACAATGATTTTGTTGAAATGTATCGGGCTGTGTGCAACGGAAAACTTAGTATATCGAAGGCTGCAGCGAAACTTGGTATATGCAAGTCAACTTTTAGATACAGGATAAAGGCATATAACGAAAGACATAAGGGTTAGATTTGCTCAAAATAGACTTATGTTCTTTGATATGCTATACTTTAAGTATATGTAAATAATGAGGCATTGCGAAGCAATGTCTCGCAGCCCCGTGCAACGCTGAAAGCGTTAAAAA